>JARRQQ010000330.1:0-5428 GCA_037381725.1 Sedimentisphaerales bacterium | reverse complement strand
GTTTCTACGTGCGTCAGGAAGATGCGGCGCTGGTTAGCAGCGCTACCGTGACCGTCAACGGCGAACCCTTCGCCTTGTTTGAGAACGGTGATCGCAAGAACTACGGTGTGGAAGTAGCAGCTCAAACCAACCGATTCGAGAACGGCCTGCAATTCTTCGGCAACGTCACGGCTATGAAGACAAAGCGAACCAAGTCCGGCGAGTGGCAGACGGATCACGAGATTCCCGACGTCGTGGTGGGCGGAGGGGCTTCGTACCTGATCAAGAAGTTCGAGTTCCTCGTATTCGCCAAACATCTTTCGAGCTACGAGAACGAGCGATTCCTTCCCGCCGGATCGCCGCCGGCGCCGCTTGGTGATTTCGTTGACTTAGGCGCCCAGGTGACGTATAGACATGATAAGAACACCGAGTTCTACGTTCGCGGCGAAAATGTTACCGACGACGAATATTCAACCGTTCCGGGCTATCCGGTGGACGGTGCTCTTTTCTATGCAGGATTTGTCAAAAGATTCCATTAATTATAAAAGGTTCGGAACGACAGACCCGAGAAGGAAAGGTTGCTTGCGATGGTGGGTTTTCCGCCTCGGTCTGTTGGTTCTGGTCATTTTTGCCGGTCAAAGTCTCGTTGCATCCGAGACGGCGGATCCGAACCAACCTCAGACGACCAGTAAGCAAAAGGAACTTTCCGCGCGCCTGGAGGAGCTGATCCGTCAGTTAAGGCAGGAGCGGTCGGCCTATTACGCCCAGAAGGCACAGTATGAGAGCCAAATAGAGAAGGCGCGCCAGAACCGAAAGGTATTGCAGGGTAAGCTTGACGACCTTCGCCAGCAAGAAATGGAATCGGATCAGCAGCTTCAAAAATATGAGACGGAAGTCGATGACCTCCAGGAACAGCTTGCTTCGAAGGCGTCTCTGGAGAATGTTGTGCGCGAGCAGGTTCAGCCGTTCCTCGTGAGCCAGCGAGACGCGATTGAGAAAGGAATTCCGTACAAGCAGCCAGAGCGGATTGCAAGACTTGAAGCCGTGGGCGGCGACCCCGACGCTCCGAACCGCTCCTCCGCGGCCGATCAGTTGGGACTTGTCTGGAATTATGTCCAGGAGGAGCTTCGCCTTGCACGTTCATCCGAGACCTATACGGCGCGGGCCAAGACTGGCGACGAGGTCTCTCCCTATGCCAGGTTCTTCCGCGTGGGGCAGAAGATTCTCGGCTACATTACCGAAGACGGCCGGCGGGCGGCGATATGGTCGTCACTGGCAGCCCACAAGGACTGGCTGTTCATCACCGATGCGAAGCAGGCATCTCAGATACGCAGTGCGGTGGAGATTCTCGACCGTCGCCAGGGACCTAAGTTGGTGACGTTGCCCGTTGCGTTAACATCCAAAGATTCGGATGAGAGGAGCGCCGATGTTTCGCCTTAGACAGGTAGCCCTTCGCTTCGCAGAGGCTCATTCTTTGAGTCTTGGCGTGCTAACGCTTTGGTTTGTGTTGAACGTTCTGGCTCAAGTACCCACTGTCTCAGCCGAACCGACGGATTTTGAAAGTCGGCTGCAAGTAGCCGTCGAACGGGCGCAGCGCGAGCTGGAGGCGGAGAAGGCCCGGATTCAAAAGGAGCTGCAAGCCCGAGAAGATGAGTTGCAACAAGTTCGTACGGAGTGTAAGACGCTGTCCGACGAGATTGTGGAGCGTAAGATCGCCATCGCTCAAAAACAAAACACGCTGCGACAGATTCGCAAACGGCGGGAGGCCCTTTGGACCGAGCGAACGCAATTCGAGGACGACCGCGCCCAGATAAAGTCGCTCTGCGGCGACGTGCAGACGGAACTGAGTGAATTGTCAGACATATTGCCACCGTCCGAGCAGCGCCAAAGTCAAAAGAAACAATTAGCCGTCCTAAAAAAGTCCCTCGACCGAAAAGCATTCGATGTGATGGTCCCATCGGTATTCGAGCTGGCCGGGTCCCTTCTGAACGAAGGCCGGACGACGGCGGTTTATCCGGCGGATATTTTGGACCCGCAGGGGCGTCATCAAAGCGTTCGCATGTTACGCGTCGGGCAGAACCTGTTCGCTTATCACATTGCCGGCACGTCGCGGACCGCCATTGCCATTTCCGATCCTTATCAGCAAGGCGGCTTCCGCTGGTACGAAGGTCTGAGCGAGAACATGCAACAGTCGATCGTCAATGCGATGGACCGGGTGGAGAACCGGGAGGGCATCTACGCGCTGCCCATTGACGTCACCGGCACCATGACGGCAGCGACCGATCTATCCAGCAAGTCCCTTGAGGGGCGCTTCCGGTCCGGCGGCATTGTGATGTTTCCGCTGGCCATCGTAGCGGTGTGGCTGGCGGTCCTCATCGTCGAGCGGCTTTTCACTCTGTTGCGCGAAAGCCGACATTCGCTGCAATTCTGCGAGCAGATACTCGGCTTGTGCAGCTCCGGCGACTTCGAGAAAGCCGAGCATCTGGCCAACAAGAGAAAAGGGATCGTCTCGCGGATTCTTCGAGTTTGCTTAGCGAACCGTCAGCAGCCTCCGTCGGTATTGGACGACGCGATCCAAGAGTCCTTCCTCCACGAGCTGCCGCGATTGGAACGATTCCTGCCTTCGATACGGATGTTGTCCTCGGTGGCCCCGATGCTCGGCCTGCTCGGCACCGTCACGGGTATCATCGCCACTTTCGATATGATCACGGTTGTCGGTGGGGGCAAACCTCGATTGCTGGCGGGCGGCATATCCGAAGCCCTTATCACGACGGCCACGGGCCTGGGTATTGCTATCCCGGGATTGCTCGCCTATAGCTTTCTATCCAGCCGAATCGAAGGGCTTATCGCCGACGCGGAACGATTCGCCGCAAGCCTGTCGAACGTTCTGAAACAAAAGCAATCCGCTACGTCCAAGGGAGATAAGACCAGTGGCACTAACCGAGTCACTCATTGAGCTGTTTTCGAGAGGAGGCCCCGTCATGTTCGGGATCGCGGGAGTATCGCTCGTCGCGTGGTTCCTCTCGTTGCGGACCTGGCTGCTGGCCGGCTCTTTGCTCAAGAGACTCCAGGGAATCCCGGAACTCGATGCTCGCGCGACGCGCGATGCGCTTGCCATAAAAGCCCAGAGCGTACGACTTGGCAGCGGCCTTTGGATGGTGGGCACGCTCGCGGCCGTATTGCCGCTTCTTGGGTTGTTGGGAACCGTGCTGGGAATGCTCCTGAGCTTCGAGGTCATTCAGGCTTACGGCACAAGCCAGCCCCGGCTGTTGGCCGGCGGTATCGGCCAGGCGCTCATCACGACGCAGGCGGGGCTTTGGACGGCGGTGCCCGTACTCTTTTTCCACCATATTATTAGTCGTCGAATACGCTTGATTCGCAATGAGACCGAAGTGCTGTTTCATGTCATCCAGACGCGGGTTGGTGACAAAACGATCAACGGGACGCCGATGCCTGACATCCGACGGACGCGTCGATCCGGAGAACACTGATGTTTAGATCCGTACGTTCCAAAAGAGCGCTGACGGCACAGGCGGAGATACAAATGACGCCTCTGATCGATATGGTGTTCATTCTGCTGATCTTCTTCGTCGTGACGACGAGCTTTGTCTCGGAGACGGGTCTGGATATTCAGAGGCCCCAATCGAGCTCCTCGGAGACGTTGCCCCGCGAAAATATTCCTGTGGCAATCGGCGCCGATGGCCGGATCACCGTCGATGGCCAGAGAGTCGGGTTGCTCTCGATCCGGCCTTTCCTGGAGAAGAGACTCAGGATGCAACCCGGACTGCCGGTGGTGCTTGTCGCGGATAAGGTGGTCTCAGTGGATCGAGTGGTGCGCGTGATGGATGAGATACGAGCCGCGGGTGTCAGCGAGGTCGCACTGGCTACAGCGGCGAGGCAATAACACGCATGAATAACGACAGAAAGATATTTGTCACTGGAAAAGCCTGTGCGTTGAGTGGTCTGGCGGTCGTTGCCGCGATCGGCGCCAATGTGCTGATGTTTTGTATCCTGGCCGTGGCGCGAACGGTGCCTTCGATGACCTATCCGGAAGAATATGAATACAGAGGAGTAATAGCTCTGGATGTGCCCGCGCCGACAAGCGCGGAGCCGGCCGGCCGCGAAGACGTTATGGATGTCGTCCAATTAGGCGCGGAACAAACGGACACCGAATCGCCCCAGCCTGTAGCTGATATGGTTTCGTCGGCACTTCCTCGTCCGGCCGAGAGGATTCAGAATGTGTCACTCAAACTGCCCGGACTGCCTGTACGTTCCTCCAAAACGTCACTGTTGAGTCCCATGAGGGCCGCCCCCGGGGGCGGTGGCGACAAGCCGGCGGCGGTCCCCAAGGTGGATCGTCTGCCTGCGAAGATTGCAGGTCCACTGCCGCGCTATCCGCAATGGGCGCGCCGGGATAGCTTGGAGGCCGTGGTGACGTTGCGGTTCATCGTGACGGCGGAAGGGACCGTGGAAGATATCAAGATCAACGAAATCGAGGGGGACGAGCGATTTGGCGAGGAAGCGACCCGGGCCGTTAGTCAGTGGCGTTTCAGTCCGGCCATCAGAGCGGGCAAGCCCGTTCCCTGCTGGTGCTTTCAGAAAATAAACTTCAAGTTTACTCGTTAAGTACGGTTATGTTCGATACAAGGACCATTGCTAAAGTTTTGATGTGCTGGATTTGTCTGTCGGGACCGGCATGGGCGAAGGACAACGTCGAGCTTGGCAACGAAGCGTTCGGCCAGGCCGACTATGGTAAGGCCATTGAATACTACAAACAGGCTATCGAAGCCAAACCGACGTTCGCCGCTTATGCGAATCTGGGCCACTGCTATATGCAGCTTGAACGATGGGGGGAGGCCGCCTCGGCTTACGAGGAAGCGATTCGAATAAAGCCCGATGACGTCACGGCTGAGATTCTGCGAGCTCTCGGACGGGCACGCTTCGAGAGCCGTCAGTATGACAAGGCAATGGATGCTTATCTCAAAGCATCTTCGCTCGAACCCGGCAAAGGCCGGGACGACGTGTGGATAGCACGTTGTATGATCGAGCTCGAGCAATGGATTCAGGCCCAGTCCGTCCTACTCGGTCAATTGCGGCGTGAGCCGAGGGACACCGTCACGCTCGAGTTGCTCGCCTACGTCTACAATCAGCAGAACAACTGGTCGGGCATCATCGGCATTTATCGGGAGCTGCTCGACATCGCGCCCGAGCGGACGACGTACCGGGTCGCGCTGGCAAAAGCGCTGACGGTTCAGGGACAAAGACAGCAAGCGATAGACATGCTCGAGTTCGCACGGCGGGTGGATCTTGGCTCGGGTCCGGAGATCGACCGTTTGCTGGCGGACTTGTATTTAGCCGAAGAGATGCCGCAGGAGGCCGCCGGATGCTACGCCCGGCTCATCAGGACATTGGACAAGCCTTCCGGCGAGGATTACTATCGGCTGGGTCT
>JARRQQ010000329.1:0-5431 GCA_037381725.1 Sedimentisphaerales bacterium | reverse complement strand
TGGGCTTCAACGCCTTCCACACGGAAGACGACTATTTCGCCGGCCTTCGGACCGGTGGCTCCGGCGGACCTTTGGTCGATTCGATCAATATCGGCGTCCCGGGCGGCACGCCGGCGGGAAGCAACATAGGTTTTGAATTCACACAAGATACTCAGGCCACCTCGGCGGTGTCGTTGTTTGCGGGTTTCCCGAACGCCAATCTTGAGTTCTTTCTCCAGGCCCTGATTGAGAATCAGGTCATGAGACTCTTGGCCAATCCGACTCTGGTGGCCCTCAGCGGCGAGGAAGCCAGTTTCCTGGCCGGCGGCGAATTTCCGATCCCGGTCGTCCAGGGACAAGGCGGAGGCGGGGGCGGTGCAGGTGGAACGTCGATCTCCATTGAATACAAGGAGTACGGTGTTCGGGTAACGTTCCGGCCGACTGTGCTGGGCGACGGCACGATTCGACTGACCGCGGCGCCGGAAGTGAGCAGTCTCTCCGACGTCGGTGCCGTAACGATAGCGGGCTTTAGCGTTCCGGCGCTGGTCACGAGAAAGGCGCAGACGACCCTGGAGTTGAAGAACGGCCAGACTTTCGCCATGGCGGGCTTGCTTCAGCACGAAAATCAGGCAACCAACTCTCGTGTTCCGGGCCTCGGGGATTTGCCGATACTCGGCCCGTTGTTCCGTTCCGTGCGCTATCAGAAGAAGGAAACGGAGCTGGTCATCCTGGTTACGGTCTCGCTGGTCGAGCCGATGTCTTTGGCTTCGACGCCGCCTTTGCCTGGATTCGCGCACGCCGAGCCCAATGACTGGGAACTCTTTATCGAGGGGCGAATCGAAGGCAAGGAGCCGGCCAAGATCAACGCCGACCACGCCAGATATCTGCAAGAAATGGGCCTGGATCGGCTGGTCGGCCCGGGGGCTTGGGATTCTTACGGCGCACCTCAGTCTTCAAGTCAGGGTGAGTTCTCGTCGAATGAAGAAACAAAGCCGGGTTCGAAGACGCCGACTCCGCAGAGAGAAAACGATCAGGACAATGAGGCCGGCGACATCCAGGAGCAGTAAATTAGCAAAGATGCGTTCTTTTCAGACGAACGCGCGTTGTCACTTTCATCAGGTTAGGAAGCCTGGGGAAGAAATCGTATGTCGAAGTCCGAAATTGAAATCCTATTGGTGACTCAAGACCAGAAATTTGCCGACACGGTGAAAGGTCTCTTCGCCGAAAACAAGAATTTTCTTTTGGCGAATATCTACCAAGACCTGTCCCAGTTGAGAAGCTGTCTGTCCAGGTCGAAAGAACAGGCTGTTGTGGTAGATATTGATCCCAGCCCGACGCAGATGCTGCGAAGTATTGGCATGATTTGCGACATCTCTCCGGAGACATTTGTTGTGATCGTTTGTAGCCACCATACGAAGGAACTGATTCTCCAGGCCATGCGGTCTGGCGCGAGACATTTCCTGGAAAAGAAGACGCTCGCATCCGAACTCTTAAAGGAACTTCAAGGACTCGTCCACGAAGACAGGATACGGGCGATGGATTCAGATACGTCGGTTATTCCGGTCTTTTCCAGCGGTGGAGGCTGTGGCGCGACCACGGTTGCGATCAACCTCGCCGGTGAGCTTCGACTTCTTACGGGTCGACAGGTTCTCGCGATTGATCTGGACACCTGCTATGGGGCCGTGTCGAGTTATCTGGGGATTAAGAGTCAATATGGCATCGCCGATGTCCTGGCGTCCAAGAATGACGTCATCGACATTGATCTAATAAGATCAAGCGCTTGCGCCTACAAGGACAACTTTCATGTGCTGACGAGTCCGGCTGGTTTGACGTCTTGGGGGAGCAAGGTTCTCCGCTATGAGAATCTGTCCCGTACCATCGAGGTGTGCAGACAAGCCTACGGATATACCATCATAGACGCGCCTCGTTTGTCACCGTCGGTTGCCGTAGAACTGGCCAAGCTCAGTGACATCGTCGTGGTTGTGTTTCAACTTACGGTAAAAGACGTGCATTCGACTCGATCCATCTTGTCGGCTTTGACGGAAGCCGGCATTGCGCGAGAAAGAATCATTCCTCTGGCGAACAGGGTTAGAAAGCGAGGCCCGCTCGTCAAACTTGAGGACACCAAGAGAGTCTTGGGTCTGTCCGCATGCAGGACCATCCGAAGCGATTGGCGCAAAGCCATGAAGTCGGTTAATCATGGCAAACTGTTGATTGAAGCGGTGAAGAGATCGGGTTTGCGAAAAGATATTCGCGCACTTGCCATCAATGTGCGTGCGCGTGGAAAGAATGGTAACAGTAAGACTTTGCGGTGATTATAGATGGATGAAGAGCTAGAAAAATCTCACCTTTCAGAAAGTGATAGCGAGAAAGAAGATGCCGTTTTGCAGAAGATAAAGGCGGACCTGCATCAACAGCTGTTGGACATGCTGGACTTTAATGAGGCTCGCAACGTTCCCCTTGCGAAGTTGCACGAGGAGTGCGCCCAAAGGGTTGATACTTTGTTAAGTGCCCGTCAGTATCCGATGTCGGGTCCAGATAAACAGCGTTTGCTTCGGGAGGTCTTGGACGAGGTATTCGGCTTTGGCCCTTTGGAGGTGTTTCTACGGGATCCGCAGATCAGCGATATTCTGGTCAATGGCCCGTATCAAATCTACATAGAAAAGAACGGGCAACTTCAGCGCAGCAACGTCAAATTCCTGGACACCAATCACCTGTTCGGATGGTGCCCGTGGCGGTCTCTTTAATCGGAACCCGCCTGAGCTCCGCCACGGTTCTTTTCATGGGCTGGTTCGGGCCGCGGGGACTCGCCTCCATTGTCCTGGGCCTGGTCTTCCTGGAGGAGGAAACGCATCTGCCCGGGGAGGAGACGATCAAACTGGCGGTCATGGCAACGGTCATGCTCAGCATTTTCGCCCACGGATTTAGCGCTCTTCCCGGCATCGACCGTTATGCCAGGAGGGTAGAGGCTCTGGAACCCGCCGCGCCTGAAAACAGGCCATGAGCCGGGGGACCCAGGGGATCCCCCGCGGCTCCACCGATTGTAATGGTGCCTTCCTCCATGACGCGACTTGGGTAAAGGAGAAATGACAAGCAGCCTCATTTCACCTATGGCAAAGGAGATCTTATGCCTCTTACAGTGCTTATCCCATCTGCGGAAAAAAGGTTGAAGGCGTACCACGAACTTAGCAACCGTTTCAGGACCCTGGAAAGCCGCGCCCCGCGGAAGCCGACCATTACCCTTTCCCGGGAGTTCGGGTGCGAGGCCTTCCCGGTAGCGGAAGAGCTTGTAAAACTTGCGGAGGAAAAAACGGGGGAACCCTGGCTCCTGGTCGACAAATCCCTTTTGGATGCCGTTGCCAAAGAACACCAGATACCCGAAGAGGTCATGGTCTCTCTCGGGCATGATCCCACTTGGTTCGACCAGATGTTCGGTACCTTTACATCGAATTGGAAAAGCGATGCGGACTACTACAGCCTCCTCGGAAAGCAGGTGGTGATGATTGCCACCGCAGGAAATGCCGTCATCGTCGGTCTCGGAGCGGCCATAATCACAAAAAACATGGAAAACTGCTTCCATTACCGGTTGATAGCCGAACACACCTTCAAGGTGCGCTCCATCGCACGGCGAATGCAGATATCGAAACAGGAAGCGGAGATCATCGTCCTGGACCAGCAGAAAGAACGGGACAGGGTTATCCGCAGGCTTCTGGATGCGGATGAGCACGACCCGCTCCTTTACCACGCGATCTTTAACAACGGCAAGGTCAGGAACCCGCAGATTGCCAGAATAATTCTGGACCATGTCTTATCGAAATGAGGGTGGATATCATGGCTGACAAACGACCGACCGGCAAAATAACGAGACCTACTCCCGGCAAGAAAAAAACGGACGTACGCCGGGGGAAAGAAGTTTCGGACCTCAAATCGGCGATTCTTGAGCACCTCCAATTCACCCAGGCACGTTCGCCACAGCAGGCTACCCGGAACGATTGGTACATGGCACTGGCTTTTGCCGTCCGCGACCGGATGCTCGACAACTGGTTCTCGTCACTTCGTCATCTGGCTCGCAGTGAGGTAAAAATCGTCAGCTATCTCTCGGCCGAATTCCTGATGGGACCTCATCTCGGGAACAACCTGGTGAACCTGGGGATTATGGAGGCCGCCCGGAAGGCAGTGCGGTCGTTGGGGCAGGACTTTGACGAGGTGCTTCGCCAGGAGGAAGAACCCGGGCTCGGCAACGGCGGTCTGGGGCGGCTTGCCGCCTGCTACATGGATTCGTTGGCAACGCTGCGGATTCCCGCAATCGGTTATGGCATACGCTACGAGTTCGGCATTTTCGACCAGGCGCTGCGCGACGGCTGGCAGGTGGAGGTGACCGACAAATGGCTGCATCTCGGCAACCCCTGGGAGATTTGCAGACCGGAACTGGCCTGCCAGGTCGGGGTCGGCGGCCGAACCGAAACCTGGCACGACGAGACAGGGCGCCATCGCGTCCGCTGGATTCCCTACCGGGTTGTCAAGGGTGTTCCCTACGACACCCCCGTGTCCGGCTATCACTCGGGAATGACGGACCTGCTTCGGCTCTGGAAGTCGGAAGCGGTGGAGTCCTTCGATTTCCAGGCCTTCAATGAGGGGGACTACTACCAGGCCGTCAACGAGAAGGTCATCTCCGAAACCATTTCCAAGGTCCTTTACCCCAACGACGAACCGGCCATCGGAAAGAGGCTGCGCCTGGCCCAGCAATATTTCTTCGTAAGCTGCTCGCTGCAGGACATGATCCATATTCAGCTGCTTCGGGGCAATTCCATCGATACCCTCTCCGAGGGCTTTGCCGTGCAGCTCAACGACACCCATCCGGCCATCGCCGTGGCCGAGCTGATGCGGCTGCTGGTCGACGAACATCTGCTTGGGTGGGAGGCGGCCTGGGAGATTACCCGCAATACGCTGGCCTACACCAACCACACCCTTCTGCCTGAGGCTCTGGAGAAGTGGCCTCTGCCGCTGTTCGCCGAGATGCTCCCGCGGCACCTGGAAATTATCTACGAGATCAACCGGCGGTTCCTCGACGAGGTAAGGATGCGCTACCCCGGTGATGAGGCACGGGTCGCCCGCCTCTCCATAATTGATGAGACCGGCGAAAAATATGTGCGTATGGCTCACCTGGCAAGCGTCGGCAGCCATGCCATCAACGGGGTGGCCGCGCTTCATTCCGAACTTCTTAAAGAAACCGTACTGAGGGACTTTTACGACCTGTTCCCCGAAAAGTTCATCAACGTCACAAACGGCGTCACCCTCCGACGTTGGATGTTGCTGAGCAACCCCGGCCTGGCCCGGCTGATTACGGAGAAGATCGGAGACGACTGGGTGAAAAACCCGGAAGAACTGCGGGGACTGGAGCCTTTTGCCCGGGACCGCTCTTTCCAGACCGCCTGGAGAAAGGTGAAGGAGG
>JARRQQ010000328.1:0-6161 GCA_037381725.1 Sedimentisphaerales bacterium | reverse complement strand
TTCGTTGACGGCGTTCTTCTCCGCGCCTTTCTTGATGATAATGCCCGGCTGGCCCGACGGGCCGACGATTTTCTTTCCCACAAACCCGCCGCGGAACGAGGTCGATACGATCTCGCCGCTGCCTAGCAGCTCTCTGAAGAAGCCGATGATGGCCAGTATCACCGCATAGCCGAAACCGTTCGCCAAGCCGTCCACCATGGAAAGGATAGGAGGATTTTGCAGGGCGAAGGCCTCCGCCCGGCCCATGATGATGCAGTTCGTGATGATCAGCCCGACGTAAGGCCCGAGCTGCTTGGACATGTCCCAATAAAACGCCCTCAGGACTTGGTCGAAGATGATGACGAACGTCGCGATGATCGCAACTTCGGCGATCATTCGGATTCGGTGCGGCGTGACGTTGCGCAGCAAAGAGACGAACAGGTTCGAGCCCACGGCCACAAAGATCAGCGCCCCGCCCATGACCAACGAGTTCTCCAGCCGGTTGGTCACGGCCAAGGCGGAACAGATACCCAGCACCTGGATCGCGAGCGGGTTGTTCTGCCACGCCCCCTCCTTCAGGGTCAGCACGCCTTTGCCTCCGCAAAGACCCTGCTTGGTGCCAGTCATGCACGCAGGTTTGTTATCGGCCATCTTATGAGGTCCCCTTAACGATCTTCTCTATGACGCTATCGAGCAACTGCTGGACCTTGTCGCAGGTTAACGTTGCTCCACTGATCGCGTCCACTTCGTTTCGTTGACGGCGTTCTTCTCCGCGCCTTTCTTGATGATAATGCCCGGCTGGCCCGACGGGCCGACGATTTTCTTTCCCACAAACCCGCCGCGGAACGAGGTCGATACGATCTCGCCGCCCAGCCCGGGCGTCTCTTCCTGCTCGTAGAACGTTATCCCGCGAATCGTCCTCATATCCGGATCGAGGGCCAGAAATCCCTTGATGGGGCCCCAGAGCCCCGGGCCCTCGAAAGGCACAGCGACGGCTGGCGTGCCGCCGGACCCGGGGGCCGGCGTATAGCGATAGACTTCGATGCCGTCCAACGTCTCGGTTTTTATGTTCGCCTCGAAAACCCCCACCAGCTTTTCGGAGGAGGCGTCCTTCGGATAGGGGACTTGCAGCACGTTGAGAATATTGCGTTTTCTCTCGGCGCTGGCGTTCGCGAGCTGGTAGGGCCGGGTGAAACTGGCCACCGCGGTCAGCAGAAGCGCACAAACCGCTCCCAAGACGCCCGCGTAACTGAGAACATAAGCGTTACCCTTCACTCTTGAGCCTCCCGATGCGAAGTGCGATCACTGTTTCATCGATAATCGGGGCGACAATGTTGCCGAGCAGAATGGCAAACGTCACGCCCTCGACGTACCCGGTGAAGTTGCGGATCAAAACCGTGGACAATCCGATGACCATGCCGTAGAACCATTTACCCCCATTCGTCGTCGGGCTTGTCACCGGATCGGTCGCCATGAAGAACGCCCCGAAGAGCAGTCCCCCGGCGAAAAGTTGCCACATGACCGGGCCGACTACGCCGGGCATAGGATAGTTGACTTTGTGGCGGGCCACCAGCACAGCGGTCAGGGCGGCAAACGAGCCGAGCAGGCTGACCACCGTCCGCCAGTTGCCGACCCGCGTCAGCAGCAAAAACACGCCGCCAAGGATAATCAGAAGAGCCGAGGTCTCGCCGGCGCTTCCCGGGACACTACCCAAGAACATGTGCGCGGTCGAGGTCACATGGCCCTGTCGAGCCGCCAACAGGGGCGTGGCTGAAGTCATGGAATCGACGTGCCAGGTCAGCAGCCGGCCTATAGCGGCCTGGCCCGGCTCCACCCAGCCGAGCGACATCTGCTTCGGATAGGCAAGCGATAGAAAGCAGCGGCCGACTAAGGCGGGGTTGAATAAGTTGCGTCCCGTTCCGCCAAACAGCTCCTTGCCGACAAACACGCCGAAGGCCACCCCAAGAGCGACCAGCCACAGAGGCAGGTTAGGCGGCAGAACCAGCGGAAAGAGGATTCCCGTCACGAAGAATCCTTCGTTGATGCCCTCCTTGCGCACCATAGCGAAAATGGTCTCGACGGTAAGCCCCGCCGCATAAGAGACGATGACCATAGCGATGAACCGCAGCCCGAAAAAGTACAGCGCCGCTAATGCACACGGGACGACCGCGATGATCGCCATCGACATGAACCGCTTGACGTCCATGGGGTCCCGAACGTGAGGCGCGCAGACCGTCGTCTCAGACGTGGCAAAGAAGAAATGCTCCAGTGCCCCGAACACCGGCTTGAACAACTGCAATCTTCCGCCTTCCTCGAAGTGGGGGCGAAGGTCATCAATGATTTTCAACAACCATTTCACGCGGATAACTCCTCTGATTGCTTACGTGCCTGCTCCAGCCGCAACTGTTCCTGGCGTATCTCTTCCTTTTCCTTCTCAATCAGGGCCTTGGCTTCGATGAACTGTTTTCTCAATTCGATCTTCGAGGGACAGACGTACGAGCACAAGCCGCACTCCACACACAGATCGACGCGAGCCTGCTCGACCTCCTCGATCAGGTCCGCGAACAAATACTTGTGAATCAGGTAAGGCATGATGCCCGCCGGACAGACTTCGGTGCAGTAGTTGCACGCGATGCACGGGCGCGGCTCCCCTCGCACCCCAGTTGTGTATCGCTCGCTGAATTCCTTTCTCAAAGCGCTTAGGAAACAAGGAGCGTAGGATCGGCGTCCCCAGCCCGGCCGGATAAAGCCGAGGAACTCCCTGTCGCGCAGTTCGGGCAGGACCGTGATACCGTTGCATTCGGTGTCAATGCCCAAAGTGTCGTCGCCAAGAGTCTCGCCCGTCAGGATGCCGCCGTTGATCACTCTCGCCGCCGGCTCGAACACATATCTGTCCCTGATGTTCTTCAGCGGGTATCCCGGCATCAGCTTCAGGTGCGCGGGCGAATTGACGCCGATGCCGCCTATGGAAACGATCCTGACGGTGCAGGGTTTTGTCAACGTCAGAGCGCGGTCCACGGCCAGGACGCCCTCTGTTCGGACGCCCCAGATCGGTCCGGCGTCGCGCTTCAGCCCCACGTGCCGGGCGAGAATGGCGAAATTGTCGTAAGGATACGTCAGCGGGACTTCCTGCAGCTTTGCCCAGGCATAGCCGCGGATCTGATTTCGAACCAGCGTAGCGAATTCCGATCTGATGTCCGGCATGGCCAGATAGATCGGCTGGTATTCGAGCAGAGACTGCAATTGCTCCAGGCCCCGCGTGAAGTTCAAGAGACGCTTGTGGAGCTGGGCGTCGCCCCTGGCTGTGTACGGTTCCAGGCTGAGCGTCGAGACAATGACGGCTTGGGGAGTGCCGAGCGGGTCGGGCAAATCTCCCGTGAAGGCGTCGCAGAAGAATTGCCATGCTCCGAGCGACAAGAGCTTGAGCCGCTTTGTCCCTGCAGCGCCCAGTTCTCTCACCGCGTGCGCCATTTCCTTTTCAGCGATGTCGGCCCGTTCTTCAAGCCGGGCCAGGTCTTCGAGCACAATATGACCTTTGGCCGCTTTCAAGCGAACGGTCCCGGCTCGCGGCGCCAGCAGGGGAACCGCGTGGTTGTCGGGATCCTTGGCCAGGGCGTCGCCGGGGCGAACCTTCTGGCCCTCCTCCACTTGAACGTCGCTGAATGTGAAACGCTGACTCTTCAATGGCAGATAGAGCACCGTCGGTTCGGGCACCACCTGGACGGCCCCGTTCGGCTTGCCCTTGAGATATATGTTATAACCGCCTCTGAATTTCACTTCTCTGGCTTTCCTTCAAAACGTCTCAGATTTCGTCGCCGGGGAAGCTGACGCGATCCGGAAACAAGGTCGGACATTTTGACGAGCAATAATCCGATGGTAAACCGCATACTTCTCCCGATCACACGGAACGGAACATCGCTCGTTCATCGTAACTCATCAAACAGAACCATTGTCACGTCGCCGCATTTTATCCGAATGCCCCGCCATGTTCAATACCATATTCTTCCTCTGATCCCCAGGATCGTCCGAAATTACACTTTCCTCTCACTTTTGAGATTTTTCAGTAGTTCCCCAATCCAGCGGGAAGGGCGCGAAGCATGTCGATCCCAAGCAACCTCTTTCGTTTGCGTATATGCGTGCCGCCTTTTGCATCCTTCACAGTTGTCCTGGTTTCCTAGAGACTCTAAAACGAGCATCTAACTTGAAAAATCGCTTGACCGGCAAGTCAAGGATCTTCGACTTTTCAAGAGACAGCGAGCGACGGATTTGTTCAAGAATCTCTCCAATCCGTCTTTTGTCGTTTGCAATTATTGTGAACCAAATATTGAAGGTGTCCTCGCGGAGATAGCTATGGGTCACTTCGGTAAACCCGCCTATAACTTCGGCGGCGCGGTCGACCATTTCCGGCTCGACGCTCACGGCTGCGAGCGTGCCGGAAAAACCGAATTTTCGGGAATCGATACTGGCGCCGATACGCCGAATGACGCCCTGATCGAGCATCCGCTGGATCCGCTGCCAAACCTCTTCCGTGGAGATGTGCAGTCGTCCGGCGACGATCTCATAAGGCCTTTCTTCAAGAGGAAAGCCATCCTGAAGCTCCTGGAGTATTCGTCGGTCAAGGTCGTCCATAATGGCTCTTGCACAAGAACATGAATTCCATCCTTGCGCCGGCCCGGTTCGACAATCTCATGTTTTCGCTTGCGATTTACCTTCCGGCCGGCTATAGACGTAAATACAGGTGGATCAGATTATAACGGACCGATATTGAAAAAGTAAACGGAAAGCGTTCCGGGGAGAAGTTTTTCCAGCGTCTATACGAATTTCGGACGGCGATTTTCTCTTTTTTGAGAACGCAAATCACTGTCCATTTTCCCAATATAACCGAGAGCCAGAGGAAACAAAATGACCGTGTTGAGCAAGAGCAGGAAGCTGTTTCGAGAGGCCGCCAAGGTCATACCCGGCGGTGTCAATAGTCCTGTGCGTGCCTTTCGAGCTGTCGGCTCAAACCCGATCTTCATCGACCGGGCCAAAGGGGCGTACCTGTACGACGTGGACGGGAACAAGTATATCGACTATTGTCTTTCCTGGGGGCCAATGATTCTCGGCCACGCGCACCCCGAAGTCCTTGGGTACGTCAAGAAGGTCATGGCCAAAGGAACGAGCTTCGGCATACCGACCGAACTTGAGACCCGCTTGGCGAAGATGATCGTCCGGGCTATCCGCTCGGGCGAAAAGGTCCGCCTGGTCAGCTCCGGCACCGAGGCGGTCATGACGGCGATTCGCCTCGCCCGCGGGTGCACGGGGCGCGACAAGATCGTCAAGTTCATCGGTTGCTACCACGGCCACGTCGATCACCTGCTCGTCCAGGCCGGCTCCGGGGCCACCACTTTAGGCGCGCCATCCAGCCCGGGCGTGCCCAAAGACTTCACGAAACACACCATCCTCGTGCCCTATACTGACCCCGAGGCTGTCGAAAGGGCCTTCAGTAAATATGGCGATCAGGTTGCGGCGGTCATCGTCGAGCCGATTGCGGGAAACATGGGCGTCGTGCCGCCGGGCGACGGGTTCCTAGAAACGATCCGGCGACTCTGTACGAAGCACGGCGGTATCCTGATCTTCGACGAGGTGATTACTGGTTTTCGAATCAAATATGGAAGCGTCCAGGACGTTGTCGGCGTCGAAGCGGACCTGACGTGCCTGGGCAAGATCATCGGGGGCGGCTTCCCCATCGGCGCGTGCGGCGGAAGAGCCGAATTGATGGATCAGCTCGCTCCGTTGGGCCGCATCTATCAGGCGGGCACTCTTTCAGGAAACCCGGTCTGCGTCGCCGCCGGCATCGCCACGCTGCAATTGCTCAAGGCCGGGGGCGTCTATTCCGCTCTTGACGCGGCGACCCAAACGCTCTGTGACGGCATCGTTCGTAGTGTGCCCGTAAGGGCATTCGAACGAACGCCTGACGGCGTCACTACGAACCGAGTGACGATAAACCGTGTCGGCTCGATGTTCACGCTGTTCTTCAATCCGGGACCCGTCACCGACTACGCCTCGGCCACGGCCAGTGACACAGGCGCCTACGCGCGGTTTCACAAGGCGATGCTCGAACGAGGAATTTATCTGCCGCCGTCTCAATTCGAGGCGTGTTTCCTCTCCACCCGCCACACGCCCGCGGACATCCGCAAAAC
>JARRQQ010000327.1:0-5436 GCA_037381725.1 Sedimentisphaerales bacterium | reverse complement strand
TCGACTTTCACCAAATCGAGGCGTACACCGACCTCGTCCGGCTGCACGCCCGCCGTCTCGGGTTCGATGGACCACTGTGTCCCGGGGAACGCACGGGCAATTGTCTCCCCAAACTCCTGGACCAGGCTGCGGTCGTGCGCGCCTTGGAACAGGACAAAGCGGCTCGGAGACCTCTGAGTATCGAAGACCCGCCGGACCGCATCGCCAATCCGAAGACCGAGAGAACGTACGGCGGAAAGCTCGGAAGGATACACGTTCGCCTCGAATTCATCTTCAATACCCGGCACCCAGATCGCGACTGACGTTTCTTCGGATCGGGGCGCTCTGGATTCCACCGAGACCTCGTGTGCGCTGGCCCATCGCCTTGCCGAGACCATCCCCATATTGCCGGGACGCCTCCATTCCATAGATGCTCTTCGCCAGTGATGCATAGCGTTTCCGTGCATGAGAACAAAAGACGTCGCGACGACGACCAGCACCAAAGCGATGATTCCCACGAGCAAGCGTTTGTTGGAGCTGCGCTTAATGAACATAACGATGATTCCAATCCCTGCGAGAAGCAGCAGGATCACTAGTGGAAGCAACATGACTGAGACGGGCGCCACACGTACCATCAGCTTACTCCTTGACCAAGTGCCGGGGTCAGCGCGACTTGCTTGGGGTGCGCGGGCCAGGCCAGCACCACGACAGACACTAAGAAGACCACGCCGGCAAAGGCAACTTCTTCGCTTTGGCAGCTTTGAAGGATTCTGTCGAGAACGGGTCCGATCTGACCGGAGTCGAACGCCGAACGACCGTACCGAAAACCCGAGGAAATTCCGTCGGACAGCCACATCAGGGCCCCGAGCAATCCCGCCAAACCGAGGACGCCGCGAATCAGGTGGCGTGCTCCCGAATGGCGACGGCCTATGACGATGAATACCGAGGCGATCAGCAGCAAGGCGGCGGTGATAATCATTCCCAGACGCATGAATAGAGAGGGCCACTCAGAATAGCCGAAGGTCTGATCAAGCTCCCGTGCCAAATCGGAGTTGCCCGCCGCCACCAGGTAAGGAGCGTGTAGACCCACGGCCAATCCTACGAGGATGGCCGCGAAGAGCAGAACAAAGCCGGCGCCGGAGAATAAGAAGGCCACTGGGCGAAACGGTTCGTACACAACGGTCGTCGTCGGAGCCGACGGAGCGGGAGGCGCCGGCGGCTTCTCCGCTGCGCGGACCTCCTGTTTTTCAGCCGCTTGGGCAGCAGCCGGCTCCTCGTCGCGACGACCGGGCGGCGAATCAACTGGCTTGTCACCCACAACCGTTGCATGTGTAAGCTCGTCTTCGTCCAGCCAAACCTCAAGGGGCAACCCGTAACGGTCCCTGAACTGACCCACGATAATCATAATGATATCAATAACCTGTCCGACGCCGAACAGTCCGAACGTCAGGAACCACAAGATGCCGGTCCCGATCTTGCCAACGTAGAATCGGTGCAGCCCGGCGGGGAACCCGAACCCACCCACAGCCGCCAGCAGAAGCGCCCACAAGCGCTTGTAGGATGAGACGCCCGGACTCGCCTGAGGGGCCGGCGGCGCCGCTGGGGCTCTTGGAACGGGGCCGACGAACAGGCGGGCCGGCAGAGCCGCCACGACGAAGAACGCAATCGCCGGGAAGATAATCAGCATGAGTAAGATGAAGAACCCGTCGTTAGGCACGTGAGGCAGGCAACCCATACAGATAGACGAAAAAACGATGGTTAGCGCGCAGGCCAGCAATATGCCCGGCTTGATAATATAGCGATACCAGCCGTTGAATTGGTGGCGGAACGTGCCCACGAAGCAGAACAATGAGAATATGAGGCTATCGACGCCAAAGGCCATCGCAAGTGCAAAATCGCCACCGCGCAACCCCATCGCCGCCATAATCACAAGAAACATGCCGAGACCCAGCGCACCAAAGAAGCCCAGCAGCCAGAGCGTTCGTACATAGGGGGGTATGGGCCTTCCGACGACGCTGCTTCTCAAGTGTCGTTCCTGCTTCTTTGGCGGAGCGGCCTTGGACTGCGCTTTGGCCGCCGGCTCAGGTTGGCCCGCCCGGCCGAAGCTACTGTAGGCCTGAACCACCAGAGAAGTCCCGGCCAGGACCGAGGCCGCGATCAGACCGTTCTGCCCGAATATCGCGGAAGCGATGAAGCCCAGCATGCCGAGCCACAGCGCTGAACCCAGCGACAGACGTTTGGATCGCTGGGGAGAAGTAATTCGTCCCCAATCGACGAGGAGCATTGGGATCGCCATCGACAGCCACAAGCGGAACCCTCCCGACGGATCGCCGTACGGTCCGTGAGCAACCACACCGAGAATCCCGCCGACCAGCGAAGCCACGAGCGCTGCAAGGCAGCATGTGACGACTCTCGGAACCCATTGGGACTCAGGCTCAAGATTGCCAAACCAGCGACGACGAGAGGAGAGGATCGTCTTGGAGGTGGCGGCGATCATGACAAATACCGTCAACCCTATCTGAAAGAAATGTCCGCGCGATCCGCTCAATATCGCCGCCCCAAATGCGACGAGGACCATTGAGAGAATCGCGAGTGTCCGCCGCTGGCGGGGATCGACGGGATCGGTAAAGCCTCTCGAGCGCGATCTGGACCCGAGCAGTCTCTGCGCTTCGGCATCGACCCGGTCCGCGACCTTCCGGCCCATCGCGTCGGCCTGCCGAGCGAACCGCTGGGCCGTCTCGGTCAGCTCCTTGCCCACACCCCGCGTGGTCTGGGCGCCCACCTCCGCCCTCGGTTTCGGTGGGCGAGGCGTATCGGCGATATTCGCCTTCGCGGCGACGCGTTCGGCGATCACCGACAGCTCGTTAGGAGAAAATTGAGAGACGCTGTCGCGAATGTTCTCCGAGCCGAAAAGGTCCTCGACCATTTCCTGGACCGTCTGGTACCGCTCGGCGGGGTCTTTGGCCAGGGCTTTCTTGATGACCTTTCTAAACGGCTCGTCGATATTGTCAAGCTCGGGCGCAACGGTCATATGTTTCATCAGGATTTCGGCGGGACTGGAGCCGATGAAGGGAACGTCCCCGGTCAGCATCTCGTACAGCAAGACACCGAGAGCATAAATATCGATACTGCGGTTATAGCTGCCCGCCCCGATCTCCGGCGCCATATAGGAGACGGTCCCGACGGTAATCGTATGGCCGCTGTGCCGGCTGGCGCTAATGGCCTTGGCCAGGCCGTAATCGCCGACTTTCACATAGCCGTTTTCGTAAAAGATGTTGCCCGGTTTAAGATCGCGGTGGACAATGCCGCACTCATGCAGGAAGGATAAGCTCTTGGCGATTTCGCGCAGGAAGAAGGCGGCTTTCTGCGCTCCAAGGCCGTGGGGCGACTCGGTTAGCAACTCCCGCAACGAGGGCCCGGAGACGTACTCCATGATGACGAAAGGCTCGTGTTGGTCGTTGTATTTGACGTCGAAGATCGTGACCAGATGAGGGCTCTTGAGGTTCATGCACTGGCTGATGCCGCGGAGCTCTATCTGCTCATAGTTCTGAACCGCCTTGATCGCCACTTCCCGGCCGCCGTCGCTGATGGCGTAGTACACCTCGCCGAATCCGCCGCGTCCGGCCGCCCTCTCGATGGTATAGCCTTCGAGGGGTCGATCACCGTGTTGGTATTGGTACCTTTGCATTTTCCTTCTGCCGCACTTTGCGCCCCCAGATTCCAAATCTTTCGTTTAGTCTTTCAGTTCCGTCAGGACGAGCGAAAGCCGGCCAATCCTGACCTGTTTTTCGATGGGCAGGCCGGCGGTCGAACCGACCGGTTTGTCATCAACCAGTATGCCCTGCCTGCTCCTGCAAAGCAATCGCTCGTTCTGAACGAACAGCGCGACCGTTTCCTCAAGAGATTCTACAAGAATATGGCTGCCCGCGTTCGGCCCGATCAAAATATCCCGGTCCATCAGGATAATCTTGCGGACGTCCGCCCGGCCCACCCTGGCGCTGGAAAGCGTCAGCGTCGCCGTCGTACTGGCGGGATTGGGAAGGCTGAACTTCATCCCGCACCTCGGCGACAGGCTGATCCGGTCCCCGTTGACGAGCAGCTTGTTACTCGTTGCGATATCGTTCACCCGAATAGGACTGGATGAGCGGATAAAATAGTCGTCGTCCGTCCGCTCGATGGTTGCGATAGGAAGATTCGGATCCGCCATCAGGCCCACGGTGGGCCGCGCGGAGGAGCTAACAGGCCCCACCGTAACACGTCCGTCCCGCAAAACCATGAAACTGCCGATCCCGTCCATCTGAAGCAAGAACTTAGCCGGAAGCGAGGAAGTCCCCTCCGCATCCCGACTTCCATGCCCAATCGCTTTTTCCCGCCCCACGCCGGGAACTCCATCCGTCCTCAGCCCTCCGTCCTCCGTTCTCTGTCGTCCCTCGTCCATCGTCCCGCGTCAGCCATATCCAGGCCAATCGGACTGGCCGCCAGCTCATCGAGCAAATCAGCGGCCTGCTTAGTCTGGTCGGCGATTGTGTTTAGCCATCGGGCCGAAGGGCAGACCGACTGGGCCTTGCGAAGCAGGGGGACGGCTTCGCGAGGTCGGCCAGCGGCAACGTATTCAGCGGCCTGACGGCATTGAGCCAGCGTGCGTCCCAGCTCGGACATTTCGGTCGAGCCGTCGGCGATGGGTGAGACCTTTTGCCAGAGGGAGTGCGCAAGGCTGATCCGGCCTTGGTCGATGCTCTCCCTGATCCGCTTGATCGCTTGCGTCCTGAGCTTGGAAACCAATTCCACGACCACATGGCTCTGATTGCCCGCCGCCCCGGCTTTCAGGGCGATGTCTATCGCACCCTCCAGATCGTCCCGACCGAGTGCCTGTTCGACCCTGCTCATCGCCCGGCCGACCTGCAAGCGGGCCACCGCCGCCTGTTCTAGGACCATGCCGGCCTGGCTGCCTTTCTCATCGGTCCCGTCGAGAATTTGCTCGCCAGCCGAGAGCCACCCGTCCTGGATGTTCTGCCTCGCCGCGGCGACCTTGAACGAGCGATGGCGGTCTCGCAGCCGCTTTTGCTCCATCTCAGCGCAGATAGCCGAACGGAGCTTAGCCACGTCGGGCGTGTTGCCGGCCAGTTTTTCCGCCTTGTTGCAGTCGAGCAGTGCCAGTTGGACCCGCTCGGCTTCGAGATTCTCCAGGCCCCGCCGAGCAAACGCGCGAGCCAGCCGGCCGATTAGCTTCTGGCCCCGACGATGCTGCCGAACATTCTCGGATTGAACGATCTCGAACGCCTCATCCAATCGGTCGTCGGCAATCGCAGTCTCGGCTTGTTTCAATCGTAGGATCAGCACCGCAGTACTCCCGCAATGGGGATTTTCGATTCACGATTCGCGATTCATAACTCTGCTTCAATCGACAATCGGCAATCGAAAACCATATTACCACATTCCGTGTTAATTTTCCAGTCC
>JARRQQ010000326.1:0-5447 GCA_037381725.1 Sedimentisphaerales bacterium | reverse complement strand
AAAAAAACAATATTTCCACTGAATGTGTATTCTCACAAACGAAAAAAGCCCTCGGCTCCTAGCGGGGAGTTGCAATGACGTCCGTATCTACAGCCGGCTTGTGAGCCCGTAGGCAGTCGAATTTCTAACACAGGAGCCTAACAAAGTAGAGAAACAAAACGCCCAATATCGTTCAAGGGCTGGCAATCCAAGATACTGCCAGCCCTTATCAAATCACTTTTGGGCAGTCACCTGTTTCTACATTCGATTTTCCACCTCTTTTCCTTCGTAGGGCCGCGATATGTGCAATGTCCCCACTCGGTCACAGCGTCAGGCCGTGCCACCGCACCGGAGCAGGCAAACCGCGCGTTTTGCCACAAAAGCTCGCACGTGTGGGATTCAGCCAAACACACTAGCCGGAAAGTCACGCTTGTCAAGACAGAAGAATGACGGTGGGGCGAGCCCCACCCTACGATTTCGGTTTGGCTCGTCACAGATTGTCAGGGAAGGACACGAAATTCTACTGGCGGGGTTTTTGTTGGTGTGGTACGATGAGGGCATGGACGATAAAGATAGACTTTCGACGCGTAGAGAATTTCTCCGATATGTGGCGGGTGGAGCGGCGGCGCTGGGCGTGCCTTATGTTGTTCCCGGTTCGGTTTTCGGTGCTGCTGCTCCGAGCAACCGGATCACCGTCGGCTGCATCGGCAACGGCAACATGGGCTTTAACGACCTGCAAGGGCTGATGCACCAGGACGATACGCAGATTCTTGCGGTTTGCGACGTGAACCGGGCCAGCTTCGGCTATAAGACGGCCAAGCAATTTCGTGGGCGCGAGCCGGCCCGCAAGCTCGTGGACGATTACTATTCCAAGAAAGCGGGATCGGGCAGCTACAAAGGTGCGGATGCGTATAGGGACTTTCGCGAGCTGCTGGCCCGCGACGATATCGATGCGGTTTCCGTGACCACGCCCGACCACTGGCACGCCATCCCGACGATCACGGCGGCCCGGGCGGGAAAGCACATCTATTGCCAGAAGCCGCTGAGCCTGACGATTGCCGAAGGCCGGGCGATGGTCAAAGCGGTCCGGCGGTCCGGCGTGACGCTCCAGGTGGGCAGTCAGCATCGCTCCAAGGACCGGATGCGATTCGCCTGCGAGTTGATTCGCAACGGACGGATCGGCCAGGTCAAGCGCGTGCTCACCGATCTTCCCCGTCACGGTCTGCGATTCGAGATGGATACCTGGAAACCTACCCCCGTGCCCGATGGTTTCGATTACGATCTCTGGTTAGGACCGGCGCCGTGGACGCCTCATAATGAGCATCGGTGTTTCTATACCTTCCGCTTCGTTCAGGACTATTCGGGTGGCGAGCCGACCAACACTGGCGCCCATAAGTTCGATATCGTTCAGTGGGCGCTGGGTACCGAACACACCGGGCCGGTAGAGATCGAGGATTTAGGCAGCGAGTTTCCGAAAACGGGGATATTCGACACGGTTAGCCGGGTCCATTTCAGGGCGAAGTACGCCAACGGCGTTGAATTGATTTGTACGCCGGGCGGCGTCGGTGGAACAGCTCGTTTCGAAGGGACCGAAGGCTCGGTGGATGTAGACTGGAATTCGTTCAAGACGCATCCCGAATCTCTGAAGGAGTCCGTGATCGGGCCGAACGAAATCCATCTGCACGAAAGCCGCGACCATAAGCGGGATTTCCTGGACGCCATCAAGTCGGGACGCGACCCGATCGCGCCCGTGGAGGTGGGCCATCGCTCCGCCAGCATTTGTCACCTGGCCAATATTGCGATGAAGCTCCACCGCAAGCTCCGCTGGGACTCGGACCGGGAACGTTTCACCAATAGTGACGAAGCCAATCGCCTGCTGAGCAAGCCCATGCGCGCCCCGTGGCGTATCTGATCAAGGCCACGGGATATACCGCCCGAGTATACTATCGCGATAGCCGATGCTTGCTAGGACCTGAACATCGCTTATGGCGTGATTCCTGTATCAGCCTCCGGATTTATGACGAATTGTCCCTTCACTATGTTGAAGGAATCCATATCCCCGGTTCCCGTGAATACACAGGTGAAGTCTTCGCCATCGGCACTCGACCACTTATTGGAGAAATTCCAGAAAAAGGAATTACCCACGCCAGAGATACCGCTATCCTGACCCCAATCATCGTAGTACACAATGGTGTACCAGGGTCCCCAGGGTTCCGTTGCCTCGAAAAAACCCACTTTTGCGCTGAAGCTCGCGGTATGCTCGGTGGCCAGGATATACCGTTGCAAGCCCGCGTTGTAGATGACGCTCAAGTTCCAGCCGACGCCTTGGGCGTCCTCGAAGACAGGCATTCGCTGATCCGGATCCGTGCTGGTCGTCCACGTCGGCTCTCCATCGTCATCGAGACCGGCATAGAATTCATAGAGGCCCTCCTCCATCATATGATCCTTGGGCACACGGGCCAGATCGATCATGCCGGGTATGTGGACATTGAGGCTGCTCGGATTGCCCTGGAGCCGGATGAAATAACTGTAGACGTAATCATCGCGCGAGCCGGCGTAATCTTGACCGAAATTGCAGATGGTGGGCATGATCAGTCCCGTTGATTTTGGGAAAGACCACGAGGCGTCGGTCCACGTGACGCCATGGTCCGCCGAGGTCTTCAGCTTTTGCCAGTTATAACTGGTGGTATTCGAGCCAGGCCCGAACCACATATACAAGATGCCGTCGATCGAGATAATCCCATAGCTCTTACCGCCTTCACCACTCGTGGGTATACCCCAAAGATCGGTTCCCGTATAATCGTTAACATCACCGGTAATGAGCGATACGCCCAGGCTGATCTTCGGTCCCGTACCGGTAAATCCCCAGCCATCGCCCCATGCGGCGTACTGCTGGTCGTCGTCGGCCCAGGTGATGGCCCAATTGTCACTTCCGGTAGCCGCTCGTGAGTGCGTTTCCCATTGCCAGGTCATGTCGGTGATATACGTGCTTTGAGGATAAGGAATTTGTACGACGGGGCCCGGCGGTTCTTCGATAAGCTCGCTCGTCATGACGATGTCGTCCCAAGAGACGCCTTGCTGGGCCGTGCCGCCCGGTCCGACGCCGAGGAATATCCGGTCTACCTGGTCCGTGTTGGTTTCTCGAAAGGAAAACGTTCCTATCGACGTCCACTGTCCTTGGACGTCTTCCATGAAGACTTCAATTTCTTTCGTGCCCCAGTAAACGTTCAATCCGCCTCTGACGAATTGGTTGAGCGCGCTGGCCAGGGCGGGGTCTCCGGTACCATCCCACTTGGCGATTCCATTTTGAACGTTACCGAGGTTAATGTCGCCGCTTCGGTCATAACGGAAAGTCATAATCCGGCCTCCCGGGCCTGTATCATCAACCTCGATGGTGGCGAAGTTATCGAAGTAGGGCGACGTTCTTTGGTCTGTGTCGATGCGTACTCGCCATTGGATTGAAAAGTCACCCTCTGTCTTGGTGATCGCCGGAAATTCACGGAGGGCCAGATTACTATTACCGCCGCCTTTTCTCTGGTAATATTGCAGACCTTGAGGTGCGTCAGCGGACGCCACGACGACGCCCTGCGGATCGGCCGTGTTTCCCCCCAGGTCCGTCCAAACGTTTTCGCCCCAGCCGAGATCGCCGACCGGGTCCGGCTGGGATGGAGTGAGTTTTCCTACGCTATAGCCTTCTTCAGGCTCGAAGCCGGCGCCAACATAGACGGCCCTCGTCGGCACCGCAAACAATAAGGAAACTAGGAGACAAACCGATACTGCTTCACTTCTACACGACATGGAATTCCGACCTCCTTTCACATCTCGACTCTTATCCAAGCTGGATATACGATCATACCAGAGAACGCATTGTTCCTGACAATAATCCTATGGTACTAAAAGAGTCTGAGTAGCGTCAAGAACCTATCCCTCTCTTGGGGTTGTCCTGCGGGCAGTCCTGGTTTTTTGCCAATCTGTTGCATCTTGCTGTCTTTCTCTTCGATTTGTCCTGCTCGATGAATTCCCGGCTCAGCGTGGCCATGCGAAGCTCCAGACTTCCGTGAATCTGCGTCCGCCCTGCTGGAGGAACACCCGAATATCCATGATTTGGTCCACCTGCGGGGTCGCTTCGAACGTGAGGCGCCAGTATTTGCCCGACGGGTCCGGGCGGGTCCACACTGAGCCGACCTGTCCGGTGGTCGTGGTGATCTTGGCTGCGGCGGCACTGGCGGCGACCTGTGAATCGGGACCCCCGGCGCCTGGGGAAAAATCCAACTCGAACCGCGCGCCCGCCCCGCCCGATTCGGACCAGCGCGTCGATGCAACTTTGCCGAGGTTCGCCGGCTCGCGAGCCGACTCGCCGAAGTGCAGCCTGTACGCCAGCGCCAGCGACCCGGCGGCTAAGGCCTCTTCCGGCGGCAGCCAGCACACGCCGATATTGTCCTGGCCTTCCCAGTTGCTCGGCAGCTCCAAAAGCTGTACGCCGCGACCTTGCCAGGGTTTCAGAGGCTCGACCCAGATGTTCGGACGCTTCTGATATAGGGCCCCTGAATCATTGTAGTCGCACGGGTCACGATCCCGCTGCATCAGGCCAAAGCCGTTGACCGACGCGATCTCGAACGTGCTGAGCGAGAGGGTCTTGGGGTTCCACAACGGCCGCCATATCCATTCGCTCGAATGGCCGGCGATCAGCAGGCCGTCGGAATCGTGGACCTCGGGCCGGTCATTCTCCGGCGGCACCGGGCCGTTCAGCCCGTAGAAGTACATGCTTGTCAGCGGAGCCACGCCCACGCGGGCGAGCGTTGTCCGGGCGAAAACGTCGGCGTGCACGTCCACGCGGGTCTCGATGCCCGGGCTGATATCGAAACGGTACACGCCCGTCAGGCTGGGGCTGTCCATCGAGGCGTAGACCGTGATCGTCTTCGCGTTGGCGGCCGGCTTTTCTATCCAGAAGGCGTCGAAAAAGGGGAACTCCTCGTCGGGCGAGCCCATGCCGACCGACAAACCCCGCGCCGAGGCGCCGAACACCTCACCGGCACCCCTTGCCCGGAAGTAGCTGGCGCCCAGAAAGCTGACGAACTCGCTGTACCGCTCCATCGGATGCAGCGCGACCAGCAGCCGGAAACCCGCAAAGCCCAGGTCTTCGGGCAGCCGGTCGGGCTGAACGGTGCTCCGGGAGTAGTCGAACATCTTGGGCGAGAAATGCACCTCGCTCGCTTGGCCGTGCTGGAGGACAAATATCCGCACGCGCTTGGGAAAGAGGTAGCCGCGATGAAAGAATTCCACCTCGAAAGGCAGGCCGTCGCTGGCCCACAGTGCGCGTTTCGGGCGATACTCTATCGCCCTGTATTCATCGTAATCAAGATCGGCAAGCGACATGGGTAACCTGCCCAACTCCGGCATGTACGGCTTCCTGGCCCGGTCCTGCGCTTCGTGGCGCAGTGACTCGAAGCTAACCGGCTCGGGCCGTG
>JARRQQ010000325.1:602-6061 GCA_037381725.1 Sedimentisphaerales bacterium | reverse complement strand
CCTCCAGCAACAATCCGCATCGGAACAAGTCTCGCAGGAACTCGATACGTTGCGCACGGTCGAAAGTGCGTTCGGAGAATTATCGGACAGTGAAGGCCTTAACGCCGCCATTGATGGGTTTTTCAATGCACTACAAGATCTCAGCTCTCACCCCACGGAAGCCATATGGCAGAGCCAGGCGGCGACCGCGGCCGAGACTATGGCCGCTCAGTTTCGAGTCTTGGGAGAGTTCCTGGCGACCTTGGAAAATCAGACTACCTCGGAAGCTGAAAACACTGTCGACATAGCGAACGCCTTGATTAGCGAAATAGCCGAGCTCAATGGTAATATCGAACGACAGGAAGTGAGCGGCGGGCAGGCCAACAATCTCAAAGACAAGAGAGACCAGTCGATCAGCGAACTGTCCAAATTGATCGGCATAGATACGCAATCACGGGATTTTGGCGTCGTGGACGTCAGCATCGCCGGGATGCCCGTTGTGGCTGGAACCGCTTGCCTCCAGCTCGAAATAAGCTTGAACCACAGTGGCGGCCTGGGTCTAGGCGTCGCTGGTGAGTCCGATTACAGCATGAATGCGTCGGGTGGACGGTTGGGTGGGCTGTTCTCGTTAACAAACGAAATCCTCTCCGGTATTCATGGCGATCTGGACACGCTGGCGCGTTCTATCATACAGCAGGTAAACGAATGTCACGTTCAGGGTGTGGGGTCAGACGGCTCGTTCACTGAGGCGACTGGATGGCCGATTTCGAGCGAATACCTGGCCGATTTTGACCCGCCCGTATCCGATGGCAACATATACATAAGAGTCACCAATACGACCACCGGTGAGGTAACGCGAACTGCTGTCGCTGTGGACACCTCCACAGATTCGCTGACCACCCTCGCCAACAAGATTGCGGCCGTCCCGGGCCTGGCGGCCTCAGTTTTCGATTCGAGGCTCCATGTGCAAGCCGATACAGGCTATGAGTTCGATTTCCTGCCCTGTGTTCTGCCTTCTCCCACGACGAGTGATTTCACCGGCGCGACGTCACCGCCGACCGTGTCGGTTTCGGGCATCTACACAGGCAGCGAAAACCAAACGTACACTTTTGCCGTATCGGGGACTGGCTCCATAGGCAACGGTACACTACAAATTCTTGTGACCGACGGCTATGGAAACACAGTCACGACGCTGGACGTCGGCGCCGGCTACGCGGCGGGGGACACCCTCGACCTAGGCAACGGCATCAGCATAGCCCTCAGCACCGGCGATCTGGCGGACGGCAACACGTTTGAAGTCGACGCATTCGTAGAGACGGGCACATCCGGCATTCTGGCTGCGGCCGGGATCAATACGTTCTTCTCCGGCAACAAGGCTACGAACATGACCGTTTGCGCGCAGATAGCCGATACGCCGGGCCGAATCGCAACGGCGCTCGGAGCGGATGCCACAGACAACGCGAATGTCCTCCGGATGGGAGATCTGAGAGATCACGCCCTGGGTGACCTGGATTCCATGACGGCAGCGGAGTCTTGTCGTCGGTTGGTGACGGACATTGGTCAACAAATCTCAGTCAAGCAGACACGTCAGGACAGCATTGAAGCGATGCTCCAGAACCTTGCCAATCAGGAAAACGAGATCAGTGGCGTGGACGTCAACGATGAAGCTGCCCGGATGCTGGTCTTCGAGCAGATGTTCAATGCTATGGCCAAATATCTGAGTACTGTCCAATCGCTAACATCAACCTTAATGGAAATAACGTAAGAACTATGTAACATAATTGGAAAGCCCCGGACGGAGTCTGAAGAAGGCAAATGAGCGGAACACTTAACACGTTTTACAACAATATCAACTATGCCCTGCATCTGAACGGTGAAGCACTGATCCGACTGCAAGAGCAGACATCCACGGGCTCGCGAATCAATCGCGTCTCTGATGACCCGTCGACCGCGCACCGTGTCCTGGTGCTCAATTCTCAGAAGGCGTCTCTCGAAAATTATACGAATAACCTTCTGGATGTCTCAAATATGCTGGAATTATCGTCCAGCACCATTGAAGACATCGCGTCGATTCTTTCGGAAGCTCGAACGCGTTTGACCCAAATCGCCAGTGGTATCTACAGCGACAAGTCAAGAAATACCGCTGCCGAAGGAATCAACGACTTGCTCCAGCAGGTCGTCTCACTGGCGAACACTCAGCAGGCGCGGGAATATCTCTTCGGAGGAGGTGATTCAAGCGCTGCGCCATATTCAGTAGAGCGAACCGATGGGGAGATTACTCGGGTAACGTATCAGGGCAGTTACGAAAATCGCAATACAGAGGTGGCTCCCGGCGTGAGCTCATCGGCGTTCTTCGTAGGCCAGGATATCTTCCGCTCCGACGATCGTGGCGAGCCATTCTTTTTGGGTGACACCGGCGCCAAAGCCGGCACCGGAACCTCAAACGTCCGTGGGAATCTCTGGCTGACGGTGACCGGCTCGGGGGGCGACTACCGGCTTTCCATCGATGGCGGCTTGAGCACGTTTCATACGGACGGCACGGATACAAATCTGGCGGTAACAGACTCAAGTACCGGCGAAGTCCTTTACGTTGACACTGCTCAACTAAGCAACGCCGGAACCGCTCTCGTACAAGTCCCGGGAACCTGCGACATATTCAACACACTTATCACGATCCGGGACATGTTGAGAAACGAAAACGATCTGCCCCACGACCAGTTTCAGGAAGCCGTGGACAGCGCGTTCGCGTCACTGGATGAAGTCAGTGAGCGGCTCGTCCAGGCCCAGGTCTCCGTGGGATCAAAGATCGGTTTTCTGGACGACGTCAAAGACAGCCTCGAAAACCTAACGTACAACACCGAGGACGAAGAGACCCGTTTACAAGAGGCTGACATCGCCCAAATAGCCGTTGAGTTGTCTCGTCGTGAAGTTCTGTATGAGATGTCACTATCCATAGCCGGAAAGCTTCTGTCTTTATCGTTGCTCGATTTTCTCTAAGAACCGTCGAAAACAAAGGCATGAAACACAACCATGTGTTCTCGGACAGCTCGTGTGTCTGATATTTGTACGGATTTCCCGAGGATCCCCTCGAAGCCGTCCATGGACGCTGATGCAGCCCGGTGGCACAGAATTTGCGGAAAGCACAGGGCGGGCAGGCGCCGTTCTGTGGCCGCGCAGAATATGGATGCCGGTTATCCTCGTAGGATAAACCCGCTCTTGAGACTCTAAGGGAGTAACGCAGATGACACAAGAACCGAATCTTAATCCGCTCGGCAGAGGAATAGAAAGCCCCACGTCCCCAACCGTGGACACTTACGAGAGAGGTTTGCAACTGGCCGAAGCCGGCCGATACCAGGAAGCCTTGATCTGTATGCAGGAACATCTCCACCTGGCGCCGGGCGATGCGCGGGCGCTGAATGATACCGGCGCGATCCTCCATTGTCTGGGCCGATCCAGCGACGCGATCGATTGGCTTGTCAAGGCGCGCAATCTACAGGGCAACTCCGCCGAAGTCATGTGGAACCTTGTGGAAGTGTATCTTGCTGCCGGCAGGGCGAGTGAGGCCGCGGCGCTCTTTGATGAGATGGAGCGGATGGACCTCTTGAATCCGGATGTACTCAACAGAACCGCCAACGCGTTCCTGAACCGGGACAACAAGGCGGATGCCATCGAAATGCTGCTCCGTTCCATGCAAATCTGTCCCGACCAGGAAATCCTCCAGCCGATGATTCAGATCCTTCGCTCCAAGAGGCCGAAAGTGGCGTTCTTCTGCGGCGGGGACGGCATGGGATTCCTCGAAGAGATCGTCGAATTCGCACGGCAGCGTTTTGAAGTACGTCTTTTCGAAGGTCAGACGGAAGAGGAGCTCCACGAGCTGATGCAATGGAGCGATATCTCCTGGTTCGAGTGGTGCACGAACCTCGCGGTGATCGGCTCGAAACAGCCAAAGACCTGCAAGAACATCATCAGACTGCATCGCTATGAAGCGTATGAGCCCTGGGTACGGCAGGTGAACTGGGGCGCCGTCGATGTCCTTATCACGGTCGGGAACAGCTTCGTCAAGGACGCCCTCCTGCGAAACGTTCCGCACCTGGAGAGTCAGACATCAGTGTCCACCATCCCAAATGGCGTCAATCTTAAGAAGTTCCCCCTGACGCACCGCCCTCGGGGCAAGAACATCGCCTTTTTGTCCAACGTCAGAGCCATCAAAAATCCAGCGTTTGTCCTCCAATGCATGCAGAAACTCCACTACATCGATGCCGACTATCGTCTGTTCTTTGGAGGAATGTTCCAAGACCATGCTCTGGAGCAGTATCTAGGGTATATGGTAGGTGCTCTTGACCTTCGCAACGTCGTATTTTTCGACGGGTGGCAGCCGGACGTTCGCTCCTGGCTCGAGGACAAACACTACATCGTCTCCACGAGCATCATTGAAAGTCAAGGTATGGGATTGCTGGAGGCCATGGCGTGCGGGTTGAAACCGGCGATCCACAACTTCCCCGGAGCGAGCCAAATCTTCCCCTCGGAGTATCTGTTCAACATCGCCGAGGAATTCTGTGACCAGGTTTGTTCCGGTGCCTACGAGCCCGAGCAGTACCGCCGCTTTGTTGAACAACGCTATGCCCTGAGAGATCAATTAACCGAGGTCAACAAGGTCTTCATCGGGCTGGAACGCGAGATAGACTCGCAGCGGACACTCACTCCCGCCTCCGATCCCTTGGAAGTTTGGAATCCTGAAGATGTTCGAGCGCCTGTGGATGCTTCTTCCGTAAGGTTTGCGAACAACGTTGGTATGTGAGTGCGGCCGATGTAAGGAGTCTCGAATACTCTCGAATGGGAAGAAGTTACGACAAAAAGGCTGGACCGGTTGTGAGCGTGATCATCCCGACTTTCAACCGGCCTCAATATCTTCATCACGCTGTAGCCAGTGTCTTGCGCCAGAGTTACAGGGATCTGCAGATCATTATCGTCAATGATGGCGGAGTGAGTGTCGGCAATATTGTCAATTCATTTCGCGACCCACGGCTAATGCTAATCGAAAGAGATGAGAATCTTGGCAAGGCCCATTCCTTGAACGAGGCGCTGGATCGAGCCGACGGCAAATATGTCACTTATCTCGACGATGATGACCTCTACTATCCCCATCACATCGGGACTTTAGTCGGCGCTTTGGAACACGAGACCGACTGCAAGGTGGTGTACAGCGATTTCTACAAAGCCTATTGCCAGGTGTCTCCCAACGGACACCGAAAGGTCTTGAGCAAAGTCGTGGAGGTTAGCCGGGATTTCGACCGCTTCTTCATGCTCTATTTCAATCATGTCCTCCACGTGTGCCTGATGCACCGCCGCGACATGATCGAAAAAACAGGGCGTTACAACGAACATCTCAACATCTTGATTGACTGGGACATGACCCGCCGCCTGGCGTTCTTCTCTGATTTCCGCCACGTTTGCGAGATCACCGGCGAATACTATCATCC
>JARRQQ010000325.1:0-546 GCA_037381725.1 Sedimentisphaerales bacterium | reverse complement strand
GATTGTGACAGAATATCGGTTCAACGACGCAAAGACAAGGCCGAGTACCTGAGAAACGTCCTGGCCATACGAACCACCCGGCCCCCGAAGCCATGGGAAAAGATCCAGGACATGTCCATCATTCTCGTCTGCGACCGGCTGAACAAACAAACGGGAGAGACTATCAAGGCCATCTGGCAGAACACGTTCTATCCCTACAAGCTGTATCTGCCATTGCCCGCCTCCGAACTCCATCGCTTGAACACGGATATGCCCAGTCTCATTTGTGAGCCTGTTGAGCCGTCATGTTCACCAGGCCAACGTGTGGACGCGGCCCTCAAACGATGCGAGGGTGACTACATTGCGATAGTGCCGGACGGCTTTCCCATCGACCATGTCTGGGCTGAAGGCTCGCTCTACGCCTTGATGAACAGTGGACGCGACGGTGACGGATTTGAGCTGAAAGGATCAACGGATAGACTCTGGGGAGCCGTCGTCAGGAGAAGTGATCTCGATCTTGCTCGAAGGCGCTTCCCGCATCTGCCCGTGCGGGAGTCTCTCAAGGCC
>JARRQQ010000324.1:14364-16182 GCA_037381725.1 Sedimentisphaerales bacterium | reverse complement strand
ACCGGCACGTTTTGAGTGTATGTGCTAGAGGGAACGTGACCCTTATGATGAGATACACCGCCGCATTAAAGGTGTTCCAAGAAATCGGATGTGCGTTCGCTTTGTGTTTTGTCCCGGTCGGTTGCCGGACCGCGCCAGGACAATTGCAGAAGTCGGAGCAAACGACCGCCTCAATGGATTCCAAGCCGGTGCCGATGCCGTCACTCGGCAAAGCCCTTGCCGATTTTAACCGAGGTGCGGCTCTACTTGAACAATACAAATACGTTGAAGCCGCGAAGGCATTTGAATCAGTTTTGGATGCGGCGCCGGATTGGACCGCTGCTCGTTTTAACCTCGGGGTTGCTTACTTCAATATGCAGGAAGAGGCCGGCGCGCAAAACTATCTCGAATTGGCACGAGTGGCATTCGAGACCGTTTTGGAGTCCGATCCCAACCACCTGCCCGCGCAATTCTGTCTTGGATTGTATTATCAGCATCTTGGGGAAAATAAGAAAGCGCTTCGATATTTCCAGAGCGTGTATGCGGCCGATCCCAAGGATCCTTATGTTGTGTATAAATGTGCTGAGACCCTCATTAGTCTTGGTCGTACCGATGAGGGAACAAAAATGCTCGAAAAGGTCGTTGCTCTGGACCCGGGTTTTGTCTCCGGCGTGTATCGGCTCGCTACCCAGTACCAGCGAGAGCGGCAACGTGACAAGGCCATGGCGCTATTCACCCGATTCAGAGAGCTCAAAAATGCAGAACTGACGGGCGGGAGTTTCACAGTTCTGAAGGCGTACGGAACCGTGGGCAAGTATTATCTGGCCCTGGGTGCGGATAATCTGCCACTATCTCAGGGGATCGCGCTTGAGCAAAAGCGCATCGTCTTTTCTCCCGAGCTGAGACCGTTCGACGCGGCCACTTCCGCCTGGCCATGTCCCGGAGGAACCGTGAGCCTTCCGGGGATCGCCGTCGGTGACGTGGATGGCGATGGTGATCTTGATCTGTGTGTGACGGCATTCGGTGCGGATGGGGGTGTGGAGCTATGGTGCAACGACGGCGACGGGAAATTCTCACATCAGGCGACTTTGGCTCAGCGTGGCATCTGTCCGTGCTTTGGAGACATGGATAACGACGGAGACCTTGATCTCTGGCTCGGTTGTGCGGGGCCGGACATGTATTTCGAGAACGACGGGAAGGCCAATTTCACAAAGAGGGCGGGCGCTATGATCGCCGGAGGCCGGCTTGTTACCGCCTGTGCGAGGGTCTTCGACGCCGATAGCGATGGGGACTTGGACTTTCTCGCGTTCCGCCTCGCACGGGGAATGGTCCCAGCAACAGGGACACTCGAACCCGCGGCGAGCAGCCTCTATAACAACAACAGAGACGGTTCGTTCACCGACCTTGCTGAAGAACTGGGCTTGAGACTTGGGAAGACTCCTGTTACCGCTGTGGTGTACGACGATTTTGATAACGACCGCGATTTGGATATGGTGATCTTCTCTCCGGGCCAGGAAAAGGTCATTGGCTGGGTGAACGACCGGGCTTACGCTCACCGGACACTCAACGCCGAGACAACCGGCCTTTCCGTGGAGGGAGTTCTCAGCGCCACTTCCGGAGATCCGGATAAGGACGGCGACCGCGACCTTCTCGTCTTCACGAATGAAGGACTACAGCTTTTCAAGAATCAGGGCGGATTTCGCTTTGCGCGTGACGAGGATTTTTCCAAACAGTTCAGGTCTCTGCGCGGAACGGGCGGGCAGTTTGTGGATATGGACAACGATGGCGACATGGACATTCTGATCGCAGACACTCCCAGGCGCGACGGCCGTCGCGGTC
>JARRQQ010000324.1:0-14332 GCA_037381725.1 Sedimentisphaerales bacterium | reverse complement strand
AACGTCAGAATCGTTTCGTCAACGTCCTCGATCTCGATCCCGGGAATCTGCTCTCAGTCATCAACTTCAAGAGCGATGCCAGTTGTGTGGCGGCGGATTTCACGGGCAATGGAAGATGTGACATCCTTCTGGCCCCTATCGGCGAACGACCCTTCCTGGTCGAAAACGTCACGCCGGGCGGTCACTGGATCGAAATCGACCTTCGCGGGACTCAAGGACAGGATCGCAAGACCCGCTCCAGCAACTCCGCCATCGGCGCTCGCGTGGAGATCAATAGCGGGTCTCTTTTTCAGCAGGTTGTGGTCGGGACGACCTCGGGGCCGGTGGCGGCGGCTCCATATCGAATTCACGCCGGCTTGGGCGAGCACACTAAGGTGGACTGGTTGCGGATCGTCTGGCCCGACGCCGTTCTCCAGGCGGAGCTGGAGCTGGCTACGGATCAGGTGATGATGATCGAGGAACTGCAGCGAAAGGTTTCCTCCTGTCCCCATCTTTTCGCATGGGACGGCTCACATTATCAGTTCATATCCGATTTCGGAGGCATGGGAGGAATCGGGTATCTTGCGACGCCGGGAGTCTACGCCACGCCCGATCCGACAGAATATTTGCTCATTCCGAATCTTCGTCCGCGTAATGGGGAATACGTGTTTCAAGTGCTGGAGCCTCTTGAGGAAATCGTTTATTTCGATGAGGCCAAGCTGATCGCGGTCGACCATCCGGCGGGAACGGAGGTTTATCCGCACGAGATGATGGCCATCAATGCCTCGCCGCCTCCTTTCGAGCTTTTCTGTTTCAAGGATACGGTTGAACCGATACGCGCCGTGAATCATCTCGGCAATGACGTCACCGCTGAAATACGAAAAGTGGATCGACGTTATGCCGGTGCAACGAATCCGGATGAGCGTTTTATAGGATTAGCCGACGATCATTTCGTCGAGCTTGATTTCGGCGACAGGCTTCGGGCGATCTCGCCCGATTCGCGCCTGGTGCTGTTTCTCGAAGGCTGGGTGGAGTACCCTTACTCTTCCACGAACTTCGCCTCGAGCCAGGCAGACCTTTCGCCTCAGGCCCCGAGTATTCACGTTTTTCGTGACGGCCGGTGGGTTGAGCTTTTTCACGAGGTCGGGTATCCCGCGGGCATCCGGCATATGATGACACTCGACGTGACTGGCAAGGTATTGCCCAGCGACCGGCGAATTCGGATATCCAGTAACATGGAGCTCTATTGGGACCGGATATTCATCGCTCCCGTCCTCAATGAGGCCGGGCTTCGTGTCCGAGAAGTGGCCGTCAAGAGTGCCGACCTCCATTTCCTGGGCTATCCGCAGGAATATTCACCCGACGGGCGTCTTCCTACGCTCTACGACTACGGCAACGTAGATCGTTCCATCCCGTGGAAAATGATGAAAGGAAACTACACCCGTTATGGCCAGGTGGCGGAGCTTCTCGATAAAGCGGACGATTGCTATGTGGTTATGGGGCGAGGCGAGGAGATCACGTTACGTTTTTCCGAAGATGCCTTTGGTCCGACGCCGGAGGGATACCGCCGTTCCTTCATCCTCAAAACCGACAGCTATTGCAAGGACATGGATCTCTACTCGGCCTATCCCGATACTGTCGAACCGCTCCCGTTCCATGCTATGAGCACGTATCCCTATGGGGCCGATGAAAAGTACCCCGACGACGACAAACGCAATGAATACCGCAAACGGTTTAATACCCGGCGGGTAGGCGACCGCGGGAAATAGCCCCGTATTCTGGCAGTCTCACAACCACCGAGGGCGGCACCTTGCATTGGAGCGGCATAACTGATACGATCAAAATGCCGATATAGCGCACAAGGCCTCTGTGGACGGGTGGAAAGCTTCGACCGAGGTTCTTTGTATGGATGAGGACAAAACAACCGGGAGACAGCAAACGCGTGATCTCAAACGCTTATCCCCCTCCGCATCTGCTCTTTCAAGCCGTAACATGAGGCTATTCATGGCCGGGATGATTCTGTATATGTCCTGTTGTGGCTTCTTCGGAGTGGGATTGGCATCCCGTGCATACGCCCAACAACGAATCGAAACCACACCGGTCGATCCGACGCCTGACCTGGAACAGCAAATCGCGGCGGTTAAAAAGGAAGAGTTGGAGCTGGCTGAAAGTCTGATGAAAGATTTTCCCAACAACGCCAACGCATTCGTCGTGATGGGTAACGTACTGGAACATCGAGGAATTTGAGAAGGACATCCAAATCTCGCCTCGGGCAGACATGAGCTTTTTTCTACTTGGACAGTTGTATTCCCAGCGCCAGGAGTATGAGAAGGCAAGGAGGAGCTACGAACAGGCCATAGCGATTCAACCCAAATACACGAGTGCTTATTATGGTCTTTTTACGTTGTGCTCGAAAATGAAAGACAAGGCGAAAGCCCGGGAGTACGTGGCGACGTTCCGGAAGCTCAAAGCTGAGGACATGAAGGTTCTGAAGGATCGCAACAAGGCCTTTGACGATCTTGTCAAGATGCGAAAAGAAGCCGCGGAAACATTCATGCGCGCCGGACAAATGTATGGAGCCAAAGGGGATGGACAGAGAGCCGAAAAACTCCTGACGAGAGCGACGGCTCTTGATCCGAACAACACGGAATGCCTCAACAGATTAGCCTACTTGTATCTGACGACCAATCGCGTAGCCGGAGCGCTTCAAATATACAAAAGGATTGGCGACATTGCGCCCGATGATCTGTTCTGTCATTTGAATATCGGGGTTCTTTCAGCTCGCTTGAAGCGGTTCGCCGACGCGGAACGGGCCTTCCGGAAAGTCATTGAACTGGCACCTGAGTCGTCGAACGGCTATCGTGAGCTCGCTCAGCTCTACCTGACGACGGGCAGAAATTTGCCGCAAGCCAGAAAGCTTGCTGAAAAGGCGGTGGCCTTGGAACCGGTTGCCGTGAACTACTTCGTTCTAAGTTGGGCCTGTGACGTGAGCGGCGATTCTGAAAATGGCCTGAAAGCCATCGAGCACGCCATCCAATTGGAACCTGACAATACAAAATACAAGAATGTATACGAGCATATCAAGAATAAGCACTAGTCCAATGAATCATACCAAATTTCAAAAATGCAGGTACCTGAGATACCGCTGTATGGTTGTGCTGGCTTCGTTGTGCATCTTTCACGATGCTTGCGCGGACGGCCCTATTGTGCTTCGAGACGTGACAAAAGAAACGGGAATCACCTTCAAACACACCGACGGCGGGTCCGGCCGACGTTACATTATGGAGACGGTCAGCGCGGGCTTGGCGCTTTTCGACTATGACGGCGACGGAAATATCGACATTTACTTTCTCAATGGCGCGCCGCTCCAAGGCACCAAGGACAAGAGTATCCCTAAGAACGCCCTGTATCGTAACGAAGGCGGTTGGAAATTCACGGACCTGACGGAGAAGGCCGGCGTAGGCGACTGCGGGTATGGCCTTGGAGTGACCATCGGCGATTATGATAATGACGGAGACCCCGATATCTACCTAAATAACTATGGGCCAAATGTTCTCTATCGCAACAATGGTGATGGCACGTTCACCGATGTGACGCAGAGGGCCGGCGTGGACAACGGATTTCAGGTTGGGGCGGGGACTTGTTTTCTGGATATGGACAAGGATGGTGATTTGGACCTTTACGTTTCGATCTACCTTGACTTCTCTTATGAAAAACACGTCTTGACCACGACGAGGGGATTCCCCGTCTATGCCAACCCTCGTTTTTATAAGCCCATGCCCGACACGCTGTACCGTAACAACGGCGACGGGTCGTTCACCGATGTCAGCGAGAGCTCCGGCGTAGGCCAGCACGCCGGCTGGGGCATGGGAATCGTGTGCGCCGACTACAACAACGACGGCGACACCGACGTCTTTATCGGAAATGATGTCGGAGAGAATTTCCTTTATGACAACGACGGCACAGGCAAATTTGAAGAAATTGGGCTGATGGCGGGCACGGCTTACGATCTCCAGGGCGATGAGCAGGGAAGTATGGGCGTTGGTTGTGGCGACTACGACAATGACGGCTTCCTGGATTTCTACGTGACGTCGTACCAGGGACAGTTGGCCACCCTCTACCGAAACTTAGGCAATGGAATGTTCGAGGACGTCACGCTGCTGACCGGCGCGGGAGCCGGAACGCTTCCGTATGTGACGTGGGGCAACAGCTTCGTCGATTTTGACAACGACGGAGATCGCGATCTCTTTATCGCGTGCGGTCATCTCCAGGACAACGTTGAAGAATTCGACGATACGACCTCTTACGCCGCACGAAACATCCTTCTGATGAATACGGGTGATGGAAAATTCACCGACGTATCGGACAGCAGTGGTGATGGTATGAGAGTCAAGCTGAGCAGCCGGGGAGCGGGCTTTGACGATTTGGATAATGACGGTGACGTGGACGTGGTGATACTGAACTCTCGCCGGGAACCGACGGTCCTGAGGAACGACTCGCCTTCCAAGGGACATTGGCTCCAGGTCCGGCTGCGAGGCACAAAGACGAATCGGGATGGGGTGGGGGCACGTGTCAAAGTGGTGTCGGGAGATTTGACGCTCATCGACGAAGTCCACAGCGGTCGTGGATATCAGAGTCATTACGGCACGCGGCTCTACTTCGGATTGGGTGGCCACGACAAAATTGACCGGATCGAGGTTCATTGGATCGGGGGCGGTACGGAGATATTTGACGACGTGGCTACCGATCAGCTCATCACCCTGACCGAGGGTGGCTCACAAGCCGGCTCCAAGTGAGTCGGAAGCGTCCTTCGGTGAGAGCGGTTGTACACGGCCGTTTCGTATCTCGCCGAGGCCGACCGGACGTGAATTCGCTCCGAGCGGGTCCCATGTGATGTCCCCTGTGACTCCATGCCACGGAGAAAGCTCCCTTACCGCATCGCCTATACGCGCCCGGTTAAGTCCGGCTTTTCGTATGGCAGCGATCAGCAGACTGACGGCGTCGTACGTATGTGCGGCAAGATAATCGGGCTGTCTTGCGAAATGGGATGCGAATTTCTTTTCAAAATGATTCGATCTCTTGCCGGGCATATACAACGATGGGAAGATAACCCCATCGGCGGCCTTGCCTGCGGCCTGGAGAAAATGACGCTGCCCGATACATGGGCCGCCGAAGATGTGGCCCTTGAATCTCTTCTCCCGAACAGCCCGGATTAATTGTGCGCTCCGGGGCGCCGAGGCGATCAAGACAAGGTCATGTGCCTCGGTGTTTATAATTATCTCCACAAGCCTGGCATAGTCCTTTTGTTTGGGATCGAATTCTATGCGGTAGCAAGGCACTAATTTTAGTTGCGTCAGCGACTTAGTCAGCTCACGAGCGAAAACGTGGGAATCGTGGTCTACAGCCGATACCAGAAGAAAGGACTTTTTCCCGGCATGCGAAGCGATGGCCTGGGCCAAGATTGGCACCTGCAAGTGGTCGCCGGGCAGGCACGAAAACATCCAGGGCACGTTGGCCAGATTCACCGTCTTATCCGTACTGCCGGGACTGAGCAACGTAAGGCGGGCCTTCGCGACGACCTGTTCGGCCAGATGCGTCGATGGCCCGTCGATCCCACCGATCACGGCCCACACCTTCTGAGAATAAACCATGTGTGTCACCGCCGTGATTCCTGAGCCCCAGGGATTGTCTGACCAGCCCGGAACCAGCCTGAACGGCAGCCCTTCGTATCCGCCTGCCTGGTTCGCTTCCTCAATGGCCAGGCACGCCGCACGCCACATGTCGCCTCCTTCGGGATCGGAGTCTGTGGACGGACCAAAATACCCTATTAGCACTTCCTTGACATGAACGGGAGGGGACGTCTCGCGTCCAGGCCCCGTGTAATGCGTTTGGTGGGTTCGCGCATCGAAAAATGGCTGGCGGGACGAGTGTTTTTGGGGATTCTTGTCCCCCGCCCATGTCAGGCCGGATAGAACCGAAAGTATTAAGATTATTCTGGAGCCTTTAAGCATACGTCGCCACTTCTGCATCTTTCCATCGCTCAGCGGTGCTGAACGGTTGCCACCGCCTGATGGACCTTGTCCCGCCGAGGAATATAGTCGCGCGGCATCTGGAGGTCATCTCTGGAATAGAAATGCCATTGGCCGTTCTCTCGTTTTGCCAGATACACGTCACCCATGTCGTCGAGGCACGCGCTGAGCGTGATATCCCCCGTCACGCCTTTCCAAGGTTTCGCTCTATAGGCCAGCACGTCACGAATCTTGGCCCGGTTGAGGCCCGCTACCTGAACGGCCCAGATAAGCATATTCATGCCGTCGTAAGCATGAGCAGCGTATGTTTCGGGGTCTTCCCCAAAGCGCCGTCGAAAGGCTTTGCGAAATCCTTTGAGTCTGCTGCTTGTCCGGGTCGGATTCCAGGGATAGGTGCAGATGACGCCTTCGGCGTTGGCGCCGGCGATTTCAATGAATTCGTCTGCGAGACAACGGTCACAGGCAAAATACGGCTGTTCCATGCCCATCGCACGCATCTGATTGAGAATCTCCGCCCCTTCCTGGGCATCGCCCCAATGGACAATGGCGTCTACTTTTTCGTTCCTGAGCCGTTCCAGCTCCAGTGAAAAATCCTTGGTCCCCAGCTTGTAGGGCATTTCCAAAACAATCGGATGTCCAAGACGGCGGCTCCCATCACGGATTTCACGAACGCCGAAGCGGCCATAGCGGTTGTTCGAGCGGATAATCCCGACGCGTTTGAGACCCAATTTCTTGTACATGTAATCAACAAGCAGATACCCTTGTTGACGGTCGTCGCTGATGCAGCGAAAGACCCAGGGGATATTCGTTTCAATGAACGTCGGATCGGTATCGCCGGAGTTCATCATGGGGACTTCGGCCTTGAGCGCTACGCGAATGGCAATGTGGCTGTTGGCGCCATCAATGGTACCGAGGATGGCCCAGACCTTGTCCTTGTAAGCCATCTTGATGATCTCGTTGCCGGAGGCGCCCCAAAGCCCATTATCGTTGCTAATGGCCAGCTCGAAGGGAATCTTCCGCTTGAGATACCCACCCTTGGCGTTAGCCTGCTCGATGGCAAGCCTCGCGCCCTGAAGCATCTTAATGCCCAGCCGCTCCTCATGGCTTTTTCCACCCGTGGCCACCGAGACGGTAGACATGATCGGGCCAATGAAACCAAGCTTAACGGTTTCTACGTCGTTAGGCTCAGGTATGGCGCGGCCGGGCCCGGTGTACTCCATCTGGAGAAGAAAGTGCTCCTTGTATGGTTTGACGTATCGGTACGGCTCGAATTCCTGAGTGGTTTTTGCGTAGTCCTCATCTTCCCGCAGGGTGAGGTCGGGGACTTCATAGGCGCTGACGGCGTTAATTTTTCTGAGAACCTCGCGCGTCTGAGCATCGACCTCAACGGGTGATTCCGCACCGACTGCCATTCGTTTTTCCAAGCTGGCACATGAGAACGCACCGAGCAGCAAGACCGAATAGAGCACTATCGTGTATCGTTTCATGGTCTTGGTCTCCTCATCACAGGCCTGTCCTGCAACCCGCTGTAATATCCGGCCCCAATGGCTTGGCCCACGTCGCATACCAGGCCTCGTTGGCGCTTCGGCCTTTCACCGCATTCCCGAAGTCACTGGGCAAGCCGGTTTCCTGGGCGTAGTAGCCTCGCCAGTGCCGACCGTCGTAACGGCTCATCCCGAAGTACGTCGAGACCCAGAGAATGCCGTCGATGTAGCTGGTGCCAGTCGTAATGACGTGTACGATGCCGTCATCGCGGTAGAGGTCGATTTCCATCTCGCCATCTGGATCGAGATAGTCTTTCCATCTCTGAGTGGCTACGTCGAATTCCAGTACGCCGCTGCCCCAGATGCCAAGATAGACCTTTCCATCGTTGTAGGAGACGCCGTAGTTCCATATCTCTTCCATCGGCGCATTCTTTTCCGTGTATATGGTCCACTCGCCGGTGATCGTATTGTACCGGCTTGCGCCGGCCGTTGTCGCCGCCCAGACATTGTCGTTCTCGACGGCCACCCCATAGACGACGTCGTTGACCAGCCCGCTGTTGAGCTGATGCCAGTGATCGAACCGGCCACCACTAAACCGGGCAAGGCCGCCGCCAAATAATCCGATCCAAAGCTCCCCGGTTTTCGGGTTGTAGTCGAGAGCCGAGACCACGCGCCATGGAAGGCCGTCCTTCTCGCTCCAACTTTTGATCTTGCCGGTTTGCTTGTCGATACAAGCCAGCCCGTCCTCGGTACCCACCCAGACTTTATCGTTCGTGGCCTTGACAGCGAAGACGTGGTCGTTCGGAAGACCGTCTTTGATGGTAAAGTGTTTCCAGTCCGTATAAACGTATGGGAGTTTCCGAACCACGTCGGAAGTGGAATCGTCAGAAACAGTGGATGGCTTGCCTGCTGAGCCGTTGGCCGTGCAGGGTGCGGCCCCACCAGGCCACAGCAACAACAAGGTTCCCAAGAGCGTCGTGACATATTTCATGTCAATTCCTCTTCCTCGGAAAAACTACAAGGTCTTAATGTATTCGATCAGGTCATTGAGCTGATCTTTGGTCATATCATTTGTTACGCCGTGTTTGTCTTCGGGATTGTACCTTGTCCAGATTTCCTCCAGCGTTTCTGCAATTCCGTTGTGCAGGTACGGCGCCGAGTCGTAAATGTTGTTGAGGTGCGGCGTGTCAAAATCGCCTCCGCGGTCCATCCTGTTCTTTGTTCCGACGTCATGACGCTTCCGGTCGGTATACAGCGGCGGAAAATGACACGTGGCACATCTCCTTGCTTTTGGGATAATGCGTCCGTCATTGGTCATTGCTCTTTCGAACATGGCCTTCCCTCGCCGTTGCGCCTCGGTTAGCGGCGCTCCCAAAGGACGGTAGCGATTCGGCGGCCGGGGAATGGTGCAAATGTAGTTATCCAACGCGGAAAGCTCCTCCGGCGTGAACGGCTGGATTCGCGTAAAGAATACGGCCAAACGCGGCCCGCACTGTCTTTGGAGACTCGGATTGGTTCCTTCCCATTTGAACGGCGCGGTGTCGAGAATCCCCCGGAGCGTGCGATTATCCACCGGGCTGATCCCGATCCCATCCGGCTCGATATCATACGTCAGCCCGTCAATGTGCCCATCGGGATGACATGAGTGGCACGAGAACTGGCGATGAAAGGTGATATTGGCGCTATGGAAAACGCGCTCGCCGAGGCGCACCTTCGTGACGACCTTGGGACTTCCAAGATCGATCCTCGCGACCGCCTCAAGCTTTTCGAGATCGATGGCGGTCAACGAATCGTCCAGGGCATTGGCTGCAAAAGCGGTTTTTCCATCCGGGGTGATGATAATCCCTCGCGGGCTGTATTTCGTCGGGATATGAGTTATCACGAATTCCGTCGGCTTGCCCAGATGGTTCGGGAACACGTGCTGGCGTTCATGGTCAGACGCCGCTTGAAGCATTGATATGAGCTTGGGGACGTCCACGACGGCGATACAGTCTGAGCCGGAGCTTGTTACCAGCGCCAGCTTACCGTCCGGTGTCACGGCGACGTCGGCCGGATCAGGAAAACACACGCCGGGCTCATCAAGTTCCACACAATTCCAAGCCCGTTCGTGATGGTCCAGCCTTGAAGCAATCGCGTCATTGGAACCAGATTCTTCGTGCGATTGAGGGTAATCAGCGCAAAATCACCGCTTGGGTGCCAGTCCACGCCCTGCAAAAGGTTTGCCGCCGGAACAGTGATCCGGTTCTGTACAACGGCACGGCCAGTGTCGATGACGGTGACTTCAGATACCGAAGGCGTGCGGAATTCTACGAATCGCGAGAGGTTATTGGTGATATAAATGAGCGACCCATCGGGAGAGCGTGACAAGGACCAAGGGCAGCGGCTGGCGCTGAGACGTTTGATCTCTTTCAGAGTGGTTGTGTCAACGACGGAAATGCTTTCTGCTGCGGTATTCAGGACATAGAGACGGTCGCCGGAAGCATCCGTGAGCACGCCGTGCGGCTCGTCACCCACCGGTATGGTAGCAACCACTTTCCGGGAGGACACATCGACGACGGACACGGTATCATCGAGACGATTACTCACGTAGGCCCGTCTCCCGTCAGGACTGACGGTAACGTCCGTCGGATGATGGCCCACCTCTATTTCAGCGATCTTTCGTTGCTCCTGTGTGCTTATGACGATGACGCTATGGGAGGCGTCACACGCAACGTAGATTTCTTCGCCGTTGGGACTCAGGGCCATATTGAGCGGTGTCTTATAGAGAGGGACTTGCGAGGTCTTTGGCGGCTCCGTTGGATGAGCGATGATCGTTAGGGCCTGGTCATAATCGAAAGGCTTATCGTGGGCATTTTCATGGCAATCAAGACAGGTCTGCCGTGTCACTTCCATCAGTCCCGCCGCCTTGGCCGCCCGTGCATCTCTCATGATGGCTTCCGGATAGTAACGACCGCCCGCGCCGTGGCACGCTTCGCACCCGACGCCTTCGTACTCGGAGTACGATTCCACGTCACCCGCAGCGGGCCGATGATAAGCGGTCGTATGGCACTTCAGGCACGCCGGACTTGTCTGGGGATCATCTTTGACGCCCTGCTGGTCCGCGATCTTCCTCGCCTCAGCGGTCGCCAAAGAAGCGTACGCTCGCGCGTGGGCGCTCAGACGCCACTTGCTGAACTGGTAACCCATTGCCGCACCCTTGTGGCAAGCGGCACAGGTGATGGTCCCTATGTATTTTCCGTCGCCTTGGCTCGAATCCGTCGCCTCCATCGGCTGCCGCGTATACCCGGATACGATGTCCTTCGGGGTCGGGTGGGCAATGTCAGACATGGCCTGCGTCATGTCAAGTTTGGGTAATTTGAGAACGGCAACATGGGACCCTTTGACCTCGTGGCAACCCATACAATCTTGCACGGTCGGCATAACCAGTCCGGCCTTTTCCGCGGCATCGGGATTCATCATGACGGCGGCGTCCATATATTCACTTCCCGGCCCGTGACATTTCTCGCATTGAACACCGTCCAAAGTGGAAAAGGTCTCGTCTTTTTCCCACTCTTCTACGTGAGCGCCGGTGGAATGGCATCCGAGACACGTCGGTGATTCCTGGGGTTCTATAGGAATGCCGCTAAGCTCTGCGATCTTTTTCGCTTCCGGCTTGGCCAGGACGGCGTAAGCCTGGGCGTGCTTTGAGGCCAGCCACCGGCTGAATTGATAACCCATGCCGCTGCCCTGATGGCAGGTCGCGCAGACCCTAGCGCCGACGTACACAGGGTGCTTGCCGTTGGCTTCTTGCGCCTGGAGGGGCACAGGACCAGCAAGTGCGACAATCAGAGCCATCAGGACAGAACCGCGTATCTCGCTTTCCTTTCCCATATTAGGATCCTTGGATTACCGTGAGAATTTGGTTCGCATCGACGTCTTTGAGTTTAGTGGTCTGCCTGTTCGGCCAGCGAATCTCGACAGTATCAGCTTTGCGAGCCTGGCCGAGGCCGAAATGGCACCTCGGATCGGCTTGGGAAAGATAGCCCGTGACCGGGATCATATCCCGCAATTGGATCAATGAGCCGACGGTGACCGTCACACGTGCCCCAATCGCATCGCTTTTACCCCCCGGCAGCCTGGCTTGAACGACGAGCCAATGGTTCTTATTGCCGCCATCGTTTCGCAAGAGTCTCGGAGAGTCGTTTAGATTACTGACGAGAAGATCAAGGTCTCCGTCGTTGTCAAAATCGCCGTACGTGGCGCCGCGCCCGACGTGTTTCGTCTTAAAGTATGCGCCAGACTGGGCGGCGACGTCCACGAAGCTCCCCGCCCCATCGTTTCGCATCAGGACGTCCTCTTCCGTATACTCATGATGGGCGTTGCCCGTGGCGACGAAGACATCCAGGTAGCCGTCACAGTCGTAATCGAACAGGACGCCGCCCCAGCCGGTGTACTGACCGCAGACGACGGCAAGATTGGTCGGCTCCGTGCGATCCTCGAAATACTCCTTTCGGTTCATCAGGAGACAGCCGTATCCCATGTCGGGAATATAGATGTCGAGCCAGCCGTCGCGGTCCACGTCACCGACCGCCGGACCCATCGAAGAGACGCCCTGGCCGCCCTCACCGAAGGCCATTCCCATCTCAAGGCCCTCGTTGACGAATGTGCCTTTGCCCGTGTTCCTGAAGTAGTAGTTCTCCATAGCGTCGTTGGGGACGTAGATGTCAAGAAATCCATCGTTGTTGAAATCCGCAACCGTCGCGCTCATCGCCCGTCCATTGGGCTGGAATAGGCCCGCTTGCTTCGTCACGTCGGTAAAAGTCTCATCACCGTTGTTCCGGTACAAGGCGTCCGGCTGCCCCCGGTAGCTCAGCGGGCCCGGATATCCCGCCGCCGCGTAGTAGGATCGGAACTTGCCGCTGTCGTATTCGAGATAATTGGCGACATAAACGTCGAGGTCGCCATCGCCGTCGTAATCAAACCAGGGAGCCGAGAGACTCCAGTTGGGATTTGCGAGTCCCGATGAGCGTGATATGTCCGTGAAGGTTCCGTCAGCATTGTTGCGGTACAAGACGTTCGGCCCGTAATTCAGCACGTAGAGGTCCAGGTCGCCATCATTGTCAAAGTCTGCGGCCGAACAACCAACGCCATAGCCTTTGTCACCGACGCCCGCTTGCTTCGTGACGTCCGCGAACGTGCCGTCATGATTGTTTCGATACAAGGCGTTGGTGAGCTTTCCTCTCAATTTTCGGCCCCGATTATCGCTGACGTCCTCGAGCCAGCACCCGTTTGCGAAGTAGATATCGAGCCACCCGTCACCATCGTAATCGAAAAACACGGCTCCGGCGCCCGTCCCCTCGACAATGTTGCTCAGGTCGAAATCTCCGTAGCTGTGCTTGACGTTGATACCCGCTTGTTCGGTAACGTCGGTAAAAACCGGCAGTGTTTCAGCCGCTGCGTAGCTTGTCGCCGCCTGTAACATCAGCGCACATATCAGAAATTTCGACGAGGTCACCGGTCGCCTCCTTTATTGTCTTGTCTGAACCCCGGCAAGTCATCCGCCCCCGGGATACCATCCCAAAGCGCTCCCATATCGATCCATTCCACAAACGTCCGCTTCTGGTCGTCGGTCAATGCCGCATACGGCTTTGGCGGCATTCGCGGCACTTCTTTCTGTGAAAACGCGGCGTCCCAGGGCCTCGACGTGTTTCGCCCAAATAGGTACCATATCAGCGGGCTGGTTCGCGCGCTGCCCGGATGGACGTATTTGCCCCGGCCCGGCTGCTCGCCTGGAGCCAGAAGGCTCTCGTAGCTGCGATTGAAATAAGCCTTCCCGTCGGAACGGACAACCGGGGAGAAGTCCCGCGTCAGCCGAACGGCGGCGTCCGTCCGGTCATGACACTGGGTGCATTTCTTCGCAATGATGGGCATGACGTCGCGCCGGAAATCCACTGTCCGCCGTCGTTCCACGGGCAAGGTGAGCTGGATGGAAGGATGTTTAGCTGCATCGACAAAGGAATTCTCCGGCGTGAGCTCACCGTCTTCGTGGCAGCCAATGCACCCTCGCGGCTCATGATTCTTCGCCCAGATCCACCCGCAACTTCGTAAAGCCATTCCATCGGCGTCCAACGTTTGAAGTTCGATCGCCGTGTTGGCGGGTATCGCAACATTGAATGAGCCGTCCTGTTCGATGTCGATCTCGCCAAGAATGCGCCGCTGCGCCAGCTTGGGGATTCCGTTGGGCGACGGCCCCGGCGTGTCCTCCGCCGACGGGACACCTTCGAGGATGCGGAGTCTTTTGACGGTGCCGGGAGAGGTCAGCGCCGGGTTGTCGATGTCGCAAAGATGAACGTCGAGGCAATAGAGTTTGCCGTTGGGATCCGCTTCCGTCACCACACTCGATCGCCCATCCGGCTCGGGGCGGGGATAAACGAGCTTGGCTTGGATATCGTGATACTTGGGATCATCGAAAATCAGTTCGGTCCGTCGTGTGGAAAGATCAAGGCGATAAACGCCGAACGTATCCGAATTATCGGGTGATCTTCGGGAGACAAGCACCGTTCCATCCGGAAGAGGCGAAGGCGAATGGAAAAGACCGTCCGATTCTTTGGTGATCGGCCGATAGGAATGAAGGGGCCTCCGGAGGAGTACGGAACCGATGGTGCCCGAGCCGTCCCGGGCGAGTCTATCCGCCTCAACGAAAAGAGCTAATCCCTTCGTCGTCGTACAAGGCATGTGCTTTATGCGTTTGCCTTCGTTTGTGCAAAACGGCGCACAATCCGCGCCGTCGATGTTGATTCCGAACAGGGAAACGCGCCCAAGCAGCCCGCGATTGAGCCTGGAACGCTGCCAGGTCGCGAA
>JARRQQ010000323.1:0-5472 GCA_037381725.1 Sedimentisphaerales bacterium | reverse complement strand
CTCTGGGTTGCGCGTTGGTAAGCCGGTTCCCTGGAGGGCGATGTCTGTGTCATCGCCACCGAACATGGACTCAGCGCCTGCGGCCACCGCGATATCAGCGTTTCCCGTGGCGTCGATAACCACGTCGGCTAATATCGCTCCGCGCCCCATGGATGTAGCAACCAGCACACCTTTGTCCACATTACCATCAGCAATCGCTCCACAGCCGAGGGTACCCAACCAAATCTTCCCTCCGGCTTTCCGGATCTCATTGCGATACCACTCCATCTTGTATTCCGTGTTATGATCCTTGTCGCAAAAGGGAACTTCCTTTGTGAAACCACGCAGCCGCCCATGATAGGGCCGCCCAATCAACCCCATAGTCCCTACGCCACCGAGCCCTTCCTGATACTCGACCACCAGCACGTCGGCCCCGCGCCTCGATGCCCCGATGGCGGCGCAGGCGCCGGAGGTGCCCCCGCCAATGATAACAACATCGACGTCTGTCAAGATGGGTATGCCGCACGCACTTGAAGAGACCGCTTTCGTCTTACGATCCGTGGGGCGCAATCCGCGCAATATTTCGCGAATGTCTCCCTGATGGATGGGTGGCGCAGAACCGACCTTCACGGACACACTTTTCGGAGTATCCGTTTTCTGTGCTTCCTGTGCGGCTGCTCTACCGACCATGCGTCCGATACCTTCCCACCGGTCCGGGCGTAGACAAGCTTCCACCCGGCCGCGCGGAATATCGGCTGATCCACTGAGCACATAAAGCCTCGAACAGCCTTCCGGAACAAAATGCTGTATAAGAGGCAGGTCTGCCGATCGCCATGCCGTTGAGGTTACCTTTCCAACGATCGAATCCGGCGGAACAAAGAACAACCGCTCGGCGGACCGGAGCTGACCGTTGCGATACGTGGCGTCCCGCGCTTTTTGCTCAGCTTCCGCCAGAGCGGCAAAGCGCCCGTCACCGAAATTCAGATCGAGAGAATACTCATGATAAAAGAGTTCCCGGCCCCCGACCTTAATCCCAGCCGGTATCTCCCGAGACGGAAGCATTCCGGGGGCTGCCTCGCCCCCAAGAACAACTCGGCTGGACCGCCGGTTCCCAGACTGCCAAGCGCGTCGCTTGGCGCCGGCCAGCCCGGCCACAACGGCACGGTCCGTCGCATCGATGATAATCTTGCTCACCACCGCTTGCCGCCCGGCTCGATTGGCCATAACGATTCCGGCAGGATTGCCGCTGTCATCGACCAAAAGATCGGTCGGATAGCATTCGAGCAGAAAATCTGCTCCCGCGTCGAGGAGCGCCGCTTCAAGCGTCTGCTTTGCACGCAGCGGTGTGGCAATCCGCCCGTCAGAAAAGATTTGCCTCGCCAGCTCATCCTGGGCGGTCTCTCCTTCATCGAGCCAAAGATGCATCGTCGCACATATATCTTCACCCAGGTATGAGCGAGAGCCAAGAAGCAACACCTTTGCATGTTCTTTAGCGGCTTCCGTGGCGGCTGCAACGGCACCCACGGTACTTCCCACAACGACGAGATCGACTTCACGCACCACCGGTATCTGTCTTGAGCTTTGATACACAAACTCGACACCCAACGTTGGATGCACAAACAGAGCTAGTAGCAGACAGATATGGACCCATCGCATCTTGAATCTCCTTACTCCAGACAGTATGCCCAGAAAACGTCCTGTTGATTGTTGAAGATACCAACCGTTCACAGGCATTGTTCTTTTGTATTGTACAATACACCTCATATCAAGTAGACAGACATTAATCCATCTTATGACACACTCTCGTGGCAAGGCAAAAGAATAATGCCTCAAGGTTGAGTTTACGATGACAGTACAAATCACCTGTGTACCGGCTAAAAGCCACCGCTGCGAAGCATGGAACAAACTGGAGAAAAGCAAAGAGAGGCGAGCAAGACCAGCACAAAAAGAAGATTTTGAAAAGTGAAACACCACAAGTAAAACAGTCACAACTTTTTGTCTTTATACACGTCATATTTTCTTGACATGGTCTGACTCTAAAATGTCTCCACGGACCTTGATTTTTCCCCACTGGAAGCCGATAACAACCATTTTCTTAGCTGAAAAATAACTCTTCCAGGGACGCCATAGTATTCAATGGCCGGGGTCAAGAATGGAGAGTGTTGATCGTTGATGGTGTTTTAAAGCAAGTGGGGCCCGTACCTTGGATTGATACGGACCCCTTAAAGGCAACTTTGCTTGCTGTTGGGATATTTACTTTCACGGTTGTGGTTCCGGCCGATACAGTCGGATGTCATCAATGTAAATCGTGCCCGCGCCGCCGGCGGAAGCCATGCCGGACCTGCTGCCTACGCCAATCGCAATCTCATCCACATTGCTCAGGTTAATGCCCAGACCGGCAAAGGCCGATAGCGAAATGCGCCACTCTCTCCAGGTGCCGCCCGTAGTGGCATCCGGATCATCGTGGGCCACGATTCCCGGTGCGCCTGTGGAATTCGAGATCGCCACATACAACGGATCAACCGCATTGGCCGACTCGCCACGGAACCACAGCGATAATTCCTCGACACCCGCGATCGTCCAGTCGCGCGACGCCGTTAAGGTTAGCGTCGCCTCCGAGTTCGATACGCCGGCTTCGTTGGCATACAGAAGTGGCATGGATTGGGAGCCGCCATTGACAATCGTTTGCTCGGCATAGGGTGGCACTAAGTAGCCAACTTGTGCGCCATTGTCGGCCACACCGAATCCATCGATCCAATGCTGCCAGATAGCCTCATTATTCGGATCATCATCAGTATAGCTCTCAAAGTCGTCCACCAGAAGGAACGGGCCCGTCGTGAAAACCCACAAGGGGCCTTTAGCCGTATTACCTTGACCATCAACTTCATCCACGCGCCAATAATAGGTCGTATCAGCGTCGAGCAATCCAGGATCATAGCTCTCAGCCCCCAGAGCTTTGGAGCCTTTGTACTCGGGCGAACCGGCATCGGCATTGCGCACAGCTTCCTTGTCTGTGCCGAAGTAGAGTTGATGCGAGGCAGCGCTGTCAGCCGCCGTCCAGATCAGAATCGCATTCATCTGTACGTCCGCCGCTCCAAATACAGGCCGCGGATTCCCCACGGTGCCCGGCGTCGTGAAGTTCCAGACGTCCCCTTTGTACGTTCCAATGCCATCGAATTCATCGACCCGCCAGTAGTAGACCTTTTCCAATTCGAGCGGGCCGGGATCGTAGGTTGTAAGTCCGCCAGGCAAACCGCCTACGGCATCGTTCACCGTGTCAAAATCATCATCAAAATAGACCGTGTGCAGTTTAGCGCCGAAGCCCGGTGTCCAGCTCAAAGTCACGTTATCCGGGCCCACGGACTCGGCCCCGTCAGTTGGATCGGGATTGTACGCCGTGCTGGGTGGGATCGAGAAACTCCAGATCGGCCCTTTCCACGGACTATTTGGGTCCGCCTCATTAACCTCATCGATTCGCCAGTAATAGGTTGTACCCGGCTTTAATCCCTCCGGGTAAGCAGATCCAGAAAAACCAGCGACATAAAAGGTTTCCGTCTGGTTGCCGCGGAATTCTTCGGAGTCTCGAGTGGCATCGTTCAAAACATCGAGATCGTCACCCAGGTATACATCATGTGAGACGGCGAAATCGCCTGCCGACCAGCTCAGGCTAATCCACGTGTCTTCATGGACGTCGCCGTCTTTCGGATCGGCGCCGAAGGCGTAGGGGTATCCTTCACTACCTTCCATAGCGGCGAGAATCTCGGCCACCGTCAGCGCATGATCGTACAGGCGCACATCATCGATCAAGCTCGGTAACGGCCGGTCGTGATGGCCGTCGGCGATCCAAAGATTGCGACCGCCCACCGTATCGATGCCTACAGTCTGAGAACCGCTAATAGCCTCCTGAACACCGTCAACATACATTCTGATATCGTCGGTGGTCGGTGAGCCGTTACTGTCCAGTACGGCTGTCAAGTGATGCCACTCGTCGTCAGTCAGAACGGTCGTGCTGATGATGTACCCTCCACTGCATTCAGTGCGCAGCGCTCCGACGGCGCCATTGCCGGCATTGTCGTTAATTCGACCGATCCACTTTTGTGTGTTCGTATTCTGGCCCCAGGAGATCCAGTCGCCGTAGCCCGCTGTCTTGACCCAGGCCATAGCGGTTCGATTCTGTGTCCCCAGTATGCCGTCATAACCTTCCATCTCCACACGCTGGCCACTGATCCCTCCAAACGCCAGAGCACCGCCAAATTTACCAGCTACCCACTCCGGAGCCAGCAGAAGCGTGCCGTCGTGCCCATTACCACTTGAGTCAACTGCAACTGTTCCGGAACCGTCATCAAACTTCCAGTGAGCCACCAACTCGGCATCTACCGAACTGGCAAAAATCAGAGCCAAAAGAAAGCAAAAGAAAACTATATGTGCAAGTTTTCCGCGCATGATGTACCTCCTTCAAGAATGGTGGATCATTAGTTATTCTTTCAATATTATCAACTCAAGTCCGGTTATGGATCGGATCGATACACTCGGATACCCACCTCAACAATGATAATCTTCACTAATATTTATATCAGACTATATACCTTTCTGTCAAGGAATACTCATAAACTCTACCACGGTGAAGGCCACAACACTGATACCTTACACTCAAATTCATTCAGATGAGCGATGAAACGTGGTGGATAGGCCCTGACATGGATGCCTCAAAAAATTTGTGTGGCAATAGAAAACTCAGTATTCGACTATGAGCTTTCCATAGGTGACCGTTGCCAAAAAAAGAAGGGCTGGCAACTTGTTCAAGTTGCCAACCCTTGACTCATCTTTATGATGATGTACGCACCCAGTCACACTGCTTATATCCGAGATGCTCGTTTACAATCTCCTGGATATACTCTCAGAACCTATGGTGCCCGGTATACTTCGACAGTGGCACTCAACGTACCTTCTGCCCGGCAGGCTTTGTTCCTGCCGCCTTTGGTATCGGACTGCACTTCCCAGTTTGTGAGAATCACATCGCTCGTAGTACCGGGTGCGGGAGTCCAATTAGACAGGTCCGCAAAGTAGCCCGTCAAATCGAGCCTGTACTTCAGAGCTTTCCCATCGTGGTCGAATCCATCAAAGAAGAGACTGATAATCGCCCCTCTTTCAGGATGCTTCTGAATGGGGTCGATGCCGTGGAGGCCTCTGCTGGGATAAGGAAAGCAAAGGTCTGCCTCAGCTTGGCCAATCTTCTGCGCAAAGAAGTCATGAAGGTCCAGAGGCTCCTGAACCGGCATGTGCTCGATTCTATCCTCATAGACCGGCATGTTCTCTCGTTCGAAGCTGCCCACCAGATCGCCGGAGAAGGTGACCGTGTAAGTCGCCGTATCTCGGTTGGGATTCGCGTCGAAGGGCTGTATAGATTGCCCATCACCGGACGTCGTGAAACTCCAAACGGGGCCTTTCCAGGGGCTGTCCGGATTCACCTGATTGACTTCATCAATACGCCAG
>JARRQQ010000322.1:0-5496 GCA_037381725.1 Sedimentisphaerales bacterium | reverse complement strand
CCTACTTCCAAGCGGGGGATCTGGCGTCCGCCGAGGAGGCTTTCCGCCACATGCAGCAAGTGAATCCCGCCGACTTCAAAGCTGATTTGTACCTCGGCCACGTCGTTGCTGAGGCCGGCCGCGTTGATGAGGCTCAGGCTCACTACCGCGCCGCCCTCGAAAAGGATCCGACGTCCGTGGAGTGTTTGGTTGCTCTGGCAGATTTGCAGATCAAGGGCAAGCATCCCGCTGAGGCCGCCTCGAATCTTGCCAAAGCTATCGCGCTGGGTGACACCAGAGGCCAGGTCTACTACAACTATATCCTGGCCCTCATGGACGGAAAGAACGAATCAAGCGTCCGAGCTGCTCTCAAGGCGGCACTCGCCGAACATCCCTCCGACGAACGGCTCAGTCGTCTTTTAGACCGGCATGTCGAACAGATTACGCAACCAATCGCAATTGGACGATAGGAATATTTGGATGAGTCGGAAATATTTTGGAATATGGTCATGATGGCTCAACTATTTCATCCTTGTTATTTTCTCATTCTGTTAGGTCTATGTGCGGGAGTACTAAGCGGCGCTTTAGGCCTGGGTAGCGGAATAATACTTGTTCCTACACTTGGCCTGCTCTTTGGTTACGGTCAGAAGTCCGCCCAGGGGATGGCCTTGGCGGTGATGGTGCCTATGACGCTGGTGGGAGCGCTGCGATACTGGAGGAATCCGGAGATCGATATGAACGTTTACGTGATCCTGCTGGTCGTATGCGGGGCGCTGGTTGGTTCGCTCATAGGGACGGAGCTGGCCGCCCGGTTGCCGAGCCACGTGTTACGTAAAGTATTCGCCGTATGCCTGGTGGTAGTGGCCGTCAAGATGTTTATGACTCCACCGAAGCCGAAAGAATCCGCTTTTAGCAACAAAACGACAAATCGGGAAACAGTCAATTCAAACTATAAAGGAAGCATGGACAATGACACAAAAGACCGATAAAGGAACTGTACGCATTTTCAGTGCCAGGGCCTGTGCGGCGCCTTTGGAAAAGGCTGCCAGACTTTTTGTGGATAAGACAAATATCCACGTCGAAATCGATGTGTGCAGCCGGCATTGTGCTCAGCCGATAGCCGAAGAAGCGACCGCCGAAACGGGTGGCGATGATTTCCTCTTGGAAATCGCCGATGCCGGCATACATGATCTTGCCATCGCGGGGGCCGAGTATCTTCTCGATGATGGCGAGGTAAAAGGCATCGTGCAAAAGGGTCAGCGTCGTACCATCGCGTATAGGACCTCGGCCATCATTGTCCCTTCGGGCAATCCCGCGAAGATACACGGTGTTGAAGATCTCACCCGTCCGGGCGTTCGAGTTGGCATCTCGGTCATTGATTGCCTCAAAGGTCTATGGGAAGACATCACCGGCCGGATCGGCATCTTGGACAAAGTCCGCCCAAATGTATGCTACCATGCCAATGGTTGCATTGCCATCGTTGAAGCGGTGGCGACCCGCCAGATTGACGCGGCGTTCGGCTGGACGGCCTTCGGACATCTGGAGCCGGATCGGATCGAGGTGATTGAAATGCCCAGGGAGCAGCGGGTCTTGCGGGGTACCGCCGTGGGAATGCTGTCCTTTGCAAAACAACCGGAACCGGCCCGGCGATTCATGGATTCCCTGGCTTCGGCCGAGTCTCGAGCGTTCTATCAAGAATACGGATGGCAGATACCGGTCGCCTAGCTCAGTCAAGCCTGTTCTAAACTGCACAAGAACTCGACAAGAGTTTCGCAAATTGAAGATTAGACGCATACTCTGCGCAAGGACCACCCACTTCTTGTATTGTTATACAAGGTGGTTTCGTGTGCACTCGCGTCTTGAGAACATCCACGTATTGCCGGAACTTACACCTTATCCGGCGTCGGGCACACGAACGGTGAACGGTACTGGCGGTGCAGTATCTCGTTGGCCGCGGTGCTATTGGTGAAGACCTCTCTTTCGGGATCGAATTCCAGCCGCGGTCCCATCGATATCAGGTACTTGTCCAGATCGACGCCGTTGTCCGTGAGATGTCGCACGGTCCGGTTCAGCGTCACCATGTTGTTGTCCCGGCTCTTGACCTTCTCCAGAACAGCCTTGGCTTCCTTGACGGAGACCTTGTTTTGCTCGCCAACGTAGTAGCTGATGTTGGCTAGGTGCGCCAGCGCCGCCGACAGATGGCCCTGGAAGGCATCGGAGTTCAGACTCTGAGCGTTCCGGCTGCGAACAGCCTTTATGAAGTTATCGAAGTGGTCGCCACCACCCTTGAATTCCTTGACCAGCGAGCCCTTAAGATCGTACACGAGACAGTGCGTATACGACACCTGAGCGAGGTAGCCTTCGGTACCGTAGAAGATCACGCCAATCTTATTGCCCCTCGTGCTGTCGAACATCGTCTGGATCTCGATGTCCGCCGAGTTATCGACCGAGAGACCCCGCGTCTCGAAGACCATGCATTTGTTGCCGTAGTCGTAGATGGCGATCTCGGTGTTGGCGGTGTCCCCCGCATCGACGTAGCTGGGGTCCTTGCGTTCGGCTTGATAACCTAATCGGCCGCCGTAAGTGATCACGCTGTTGGGATGGCGGTTGATGCCAAGCCCCCATCGGGCGATGTCGGCTTGGTGAGGTCCCTGGTTGCCGGAGTCTCCGTTGCCGTAGAGCCGCTGCCAATGCCAATCATAGTGAAGCCGGGAACGGGTGAGTTTCGGCGTGGTGTACGGAGCCGGGCCGCTCCACAAATTGAAATCAATCTCTTTGGGGATCGGATAATCGCCCAAAGCCCCAATCGACCTTCGGCGCTTATAGCATAACCCGCGCGCGAAGTTGACCTCGCCGATACCGCCTCGGGCGATGAACGCCATGGCGTCCTGGATAGCGGGATTCGAGCGACATTGCGTACCCACCTGGCACATCCGCTTGTACTTCTTGGCGGCGGCCACGAGTGCGGCCCCTTCCGGAATATCGTGGCAGATGGGCTTTTCGACATAGGCGTCCTTACCCGCTTGCATCGCCCAGACGCCGCACAAGGCGTGCCAGTGATTGGGCGTCGCGGTGGAGATGAAATCGACGGATTTGTCGTCGAACACAGTGCGCATGTCGCGGACCCACTTGGGCCGGCGGCCCGTGCGCTTCTCGATCGCACTGCAGCGGCTTTCGCCCACCTTCTCATCCGGGTCGACGATATAGGCGATTTCACAATCCTTCCGCCTGGAGTACGCGCTGATGTGGCTGCCGCCCCGCCCGTGACAGCCGATCACCGCACAGAGGAGCTTCTCATTCGCACTCTTCGCTTGTGCTTTGCTCGCGCTGCCGATCATCGGGGCTGCGGATATCGCCGCCGCCGCGAGCATCGAATCTTGAAGAAACTGTCGGCGAGTCTTCTTTGTCATGATAACCACTCCTAAAAGGTATTGAAGGTTACTCAAGTATTCTGACCGGAATGATACCACACCGCGTGGGAATTCGCAAGGTCGTTGTCGGCAAGAAAGTGGATCAGGGTACCCGGAGATCAGGGTACAGGATGCCAGGGGAGCAGGGTATCAGGAGGCATGGCGCCGGCGCTGGAATTTACCTGGTATCCTGTTGCCCTGATACCCACCTCCTGATTCCCTGATAACTTGATCCCCTCTTAGGCCCCAGGGCTTTCGAGACCGTGCTCGCTCATCAGCTCCGAATCCGACATAATCTCCGCCGCCTCACCGTCGGCGATGATACGGCCTTTGTCGAGCAGGACGGCGCGGTCGGCGAGTGCGGCGGCGAAGCTCATATTGCACGTTGCTATGACCAACGTCTGAGGCAAAAACGCAAGGAGCTTCATCAGGTTGTTGCGATTTCTCGGGTCCAGACTACCATCGGGCTCATCGAGCGTGATGATCTTGGGCTGCATCGCGAGCACCGTCGCTATCGCCGCCGCTCGCTTCTGGCCGGCCGACAGATGGTGCGGAGCCTTGTCCGCCATCGGGGCCAGGCCGACCGTTTCGAGCGCCTCGGCAACCCGGGTCTTGACCTGGTCCGGCGACAGGCCCATGTTGAGCGGGCCGAAGGCCACGTCGTCGAACAGCGTCGGCATGAACAGTTGGTCGTCGGGATTCTCCAGGCACGAACCAAGGCGCGTGCGAATCATCTTGAGGTTCTTTCTGTTGACTTCCAGGCCGTCCACGAGCACTCTGCCCATCCCGTTGACGAAGCCCGCCATGACCAGAAGCAACGTCGATTTGCCCGCGCCGTTGGGACCGATCAGAGCGACCTTCTGGCCGTGCTCGATGCTCAGACTGACGTCACTGAGGGCGGCTGTGCCATCGGGGTATCCGTAAGTGAAGCTGATTATTTCAATCGCTTTGGACATTGTCTTTCATAGAGTTGCAAAATTGGAGGTTAGACATATATTAATTAAGAAAATCGTTGCTTTGATTTTCTTAAATAATCGTTTAACTGTCTGCAAAACCGCACCTTACCGTTTAGAAAGAAAAAAGTAAAAACACTTTTTTCTTTCCAAAGTATGCCTAACCTCCAATTTTGCAGCTCACACTCTACTCACTCGAGAACCGGCCTGACAAAGAGATACAATCCTATCACAAAGGTCGCGGCGATCAAGGCAAAGACAATGTCGGCCCGACGAATCTGCATGGCCGAGAGGGTGCGCCAGTTTCCGTCGAATCCGCGGGCCTGCATGGCGATGCTGGTGCGCTCGGCGCTGTCGATGCTTCGGATGAAAAGTGAGCCGAGCATGGAGGCTGCGGTTCGCAGCTCCTGCGTGAATCCAAGATTCTTCAGCTTTCGGCCGGCTCTGGCACGCAGCATACGATGCGCCCTGTCGATCAAGACGAAGATATAGCGGTATAGAAAGCCGAGCTGGATGATCAGTAGCCTGGGAAAACCCAAACGCTGCAAGCCCGAAAGCAAGTTGTTAAACCGCGTCGTCGAGACTAAGGCGATCAGGGCCAGCATCGTTACAACGAACTTGCCGAGGATCGCGAAGCATCGCATCCAGCAGACTGTGCTCTGCCAGATTATCGGGCCGAAGCCGACGGTGAGCGGTGCTCGGTCGTACAACGGACAGCTCAAAGCCAGCACGACGACGAACGGGCTGACGAGCGCAATCTGTTTGAAGACGAACCTCAGCGGGATCCCGGCCCAAACCAGGACGGCAAACGGCCCGACGGCGTAGCAAGCCAAGATGCTCAGCGAGGTTCGCGGCAGAGAAATCACCACGGCGGTAAAGACAAGGACGACCAGGAACTTCACCCTGCTGTCCAGCCGATGGATGGCCGAATCCTGATAAGCGAACTTGTCGATATGTGCGTGGTGCATGAAAACGGGTAAGGTTGGTCTTAGTTTCTTCCGCGTGTGCAAAAGAAGGACTTTGCACAGCCTACGATGTGTGCGTTTGTCTTCTCCTCAGAATCCACGCGGTTAGCCAGATGAGCGCCATCGTGACCACTGAGCCGACGATGCCCGCGAAACTGGTCCAGCCGGCCCCGAAATTCCCGGCATGTT
>JARRQQ010000321.1:0-8892 GCA_037381725.1 Sedimentisphaerales bacterium | reverse complement strand
GGGCTTATTACAAGAACGACCCCAAGTTGCGCTGTTGCCCCACGGCCACAAAACCCTTGATTGACGAGAGCGGCCAACTCGCGCCTCAATTCAACGTGTTTTCGGCCTGGGGTCGATTCTGGGGCGAGGGCTATGATCCGGCGGGTGAGTACGGCAGCTACGGGGTCAACGGCTGGGTGGAAGATCCGCCGCCCTCGTACACGACCGTCTACGAAGATTTCGAAACGGTCAACAATTGGAGAACGCCAAACGTACAGGGGGCCGGCTATGTTCCTCTGTTTATGGACGGCCTGCGGTTCAATATCTTCCCGCGGCACACGGACACGCCGCCGCAACTGCCCGATATGGCCTGGGAGGGGATGCAGCATATGAGGCGTATCTGCATCGACCGGCACGATGGGGGGATCAACATGGCCTTCCTCGACTGGTCGGTCAGAAAGGCCGGTCTCAAAGAATTGTGGACGTTGAAATGGCATCGGGCCTATCCCGTCGCCGGTCCGTGGACGACCAGCGGTGGCGTTCTGCCAAGTGATTGGCCAGCCTGGATGTCACACTTGAAGGACTACTGACAAGGACCACCCGCCAAGGCGGTGTCGGTGTGAAATTTCACAAGAAGCCGGGTTCCGGGGCGTACTCACGCGGTTTCTTCTTGAACAAGGCCTTGCTGCGCGGTAGAATGAGGGTTGAGTGTCTAGGGTACGAGGACTGTTCGAACGGGTCTCTTTTTCTGCGCACCTGGACCTCACGATTGTTGTTCTCACACGATGTTGAGCGCAGATGAGTTTGGATGAAAGGGGTAGCAGCATGTACAGGCGAAAGGGTTTCACCTTAATCGAGCTTCTTGTTGTCATTGCAATCATCGCCCTGCTCTTGGCGATACTAATGCCCGCTCTCCAGCGTGTAAAAGGACAAGCCAGAAGCGTGGCGTGCCTGTCCAAGCTCAAGCAGTGGGGCTTGTTCTTCTCGATGTACGCCGACGACTGGAACGGCAAATTCATGCGAGGCTTTACGGCCAGTCCCCGGCCTGACCGCTGGGTTTACGCGCTCGGAGATTACTATAAGTGGGACGATGAGTTCACCTGCTGCCCGAACGCCACCAAGCCGTGGGTAGATCAATATGGCGTAGATTCCGGGGCTGAGGGCAGCACCTCGAGCGCCGGCGTGACGATGGCCTGGGGCTACGTGAACCAGGGACACTGGAAGAAGCAGATCAAGGGAAGCTACGGGATGAACGGCTGGGCCGTTGACCCACAAGAGGGACAGGAGCCTCACCCCGAGCGGGGAACTCCAGACTTCTTCTGGCGCGGGCCAACGGTAGCGGGGGCCGGGTATGTGCCCTTGTTCCTGGAGGCCCAGCGTTACAACGGCTTCCCGCTGCAAACCGACAGACCACCGAGTTTCAGCGGGGAACGCTGGAATGACGAAGCGCAGATGGGCCGATTCTGCCTGAACCGGCACGACGGATTCGGCGGTTGCCTGTTTCTGGACTGGTCCGCCCGCAAGGTCGGTCTCAAAGAGCTCTGGACTCTCAAATGGCACCGGCAGTACCTCGAGGCGGGCCCCTACACCATCGGTGGCGGCTGCCTGCCGAGCGACTGGCCGGAGTGGATGACAGCCTTCAAAGACTATTGAGCCGCTCGCTTCGCTTGATGGCACAAACGAGTAGTCCCGCGCCGAGTTTTTTTCCTGTGGCGCGTTCACAGCGGCTTTTCGTCCCCAAAGTCACGTTTGTCTGCACTTGGATGCTCGAAGAAAGGAGGTGATGGCAAATCACGGGAGATTCTGCGGGAGAAACGTGCGTGTAGATTCGGTGGACACGGCGAGTATCGCTAATGACATTGTTCTTGAAGGAGGTTCATTATGTCTAAAAGATTGGTTTGTCTGGCGGCTTGCGCTTTAGTGCTGGGCGTGGTCGCCGGCGCACGGGCCGACTTGGTCGCGCACTGGAGGCTTGATGACGGCTCCGGGACGACCGCCGTCGATGTGAGCGACAACGGCAACGACGGCACACTCCACGGCGATCCCCAGTGGGTGACTGGTATGATAGGCGGCGCCCTTGAATTCGACGGAGACGGCGATTACGTCGATTGCGGTAACGACTCCGTCTTCGACATCACAGATGAAATTACGCTGGCCATCTGGGTGAATGCGAACGACATGGGCAACAGCGAACACAATTGCTGGATGGGCAAGGGTGACAACACCTACGCAATCAAGCACCAGTCCGGCAATTTCATCGAGTTCTTCATCTATGATGGCGACTGGCACTCGACTCAGTACACGAAGGACCTCGAGTCGTTGAATGGCGAATGGCACCACATGGCGGGAACATTCGACGGCAGCGAACTCAAGTTCTACCTCGACGGCGAACAGGCTGCCAATCTCGTCTATTCGGGCACGATTGGGACCACCACCGACAACGTCACGCTCGCGGAAAACTCCCAGGCCACCGGCCGCTATTTTGACGGAATGTTGGATGACGCACGTATCTACAACACTGCCTTGCCCGCTGCGGAGATCAAGAGTGTGATGCTGGGCGGCGCGTACCCGTACGCTTTCAACCCCACCCCGGCCGACGGCGCCATGCATCCCGATACGTGGGTGACACTGAGCTGGCGAGCGGGAGACTTTGCCGCCTCGCACGACGTCTACCTGGGTGACAATTTCGACGACGTCAATGACGGCGTCGCCGAGACATTCCGGAGCAACCAGACGGCCAACTATTACGTCGCGGGCTTCCCGGGATTCGCCTATCCGGAGGGTCTTGTTCCGGGCATGACCTACTATTGGCGTATCGACGAGGTTAACGAAGCGGATCCGAACAGCCCGTGGAAGGGTTCCGTCTGGAGCTTCTCGGTCCCTCCGAGAAAAGCCTACGATCCTGTCCCCGCCGACGGCGCCGAGTCGGTCGCCACAAGTGTAACGCTCACCTGGACCGCGGGTCTGGGCGCCAAGCTGCATACGGTGTACTTCGGCGACGATTTCGGGGCTGTCGCGAACGGCACGGCCGGGGTTCCCGCTGGAACGCCGAGCTACAATCCGGGGCCTCTCAAAGCCGCAAAGATATACTACTGGCGGGTCGATGAGTTCGACGGCGTCAACACGTACAAAGGCGACGTCTGGACCTTTACGACGCAAGGCGCCGTGGCCAATCCCAATCCGGCTGATGGTGCCGTAGACGTCAAGCAGACGCCGATTCTGACTTGGACGGCCGCAATCCCCGCGGCTTCGCACGAGGTCGATTTCGGTACGGACGCGGACGCGGTGCGAAACGCCACCGCCGCCTCGCCGGAGTACAAAGGCACCAAGCCTCTGGGCGACGAAACATACGATCCCGGTACGCTGGTATGGAATACCACTTACTACTGGCGAATCGACGAAGTCAACGATACCAACCCCGACGGTCCATGGATGGGGAAGGTCTGGACCTTCACGACTGCTGACTTCCTGATCGTCGAAGACTTCGAGGAATATACTGACGACGACGCAGCGGGGCAGGCCATCTGGCAGGCATGGATCGATGGCTTTGGCGTCGCCGACAATGGTGCACAAGTCGGCTATTTGCTCCCGCCCTACGCCGAACAGACGATTATCCACGGCGGTTCGCAATCTATGCCGCTGTTCTACAACAACACGGCTGGCGTCACGAATTCCGAGGCGGTGCTCACTCTGAGTGAAGCCCGCGACTGGACCGAGCAAGGTGTCGCAAATCTGGCCCTGTGGTTCCGGGGCAACCCCGCCTCGGTAGGCAGTTTCGTGGAAGCGCCTCCCGGCACCTATACGATGACTGGCACGGGCGCCGACATCTGGAACGCCGCCGATGCGTTCCATTATGCGTTCAAGACGCTCAACGGAGCCGGCTCGATGCAGGCCCAGGTACTCAGCGTCCAGGAGACGGACCCGTGGGCCAAGGCGGGCGTGATGATCCGTGAGACACTGGATGCCGGCTCGAAATTTGCGGCGGTCTATATCACACCGGGCAACGGATGTCGCTTCCAGGCGCGCATGACGGCAGACGCAGACGCCACAAGCGACTCCGATGTCGTGTCAACCGCGCAAACGGCCATCACGGCACCCTATTGGGTGAAGCTCGAGCGGGACGCGGCGGGCAATTTCAGGGGCTCCTATTCCAGCGATGGAACCACCTGGCAAGCTATGACGTGGAATCCACAAAATGTCCCAATGGGCACGGACGTCTATATCGGTCTGGCGGTGACGGCGCACAACGCCAACGCCGTATGCGAGGCCAAATTCTCGAACGTCGGGACGACCGGCACAGTCGGCGGACAGTGGACGAACCAGGACGTCGGTATCGCCAGCAATGCGAATGAACCGCTGTACGTGGCCGTCTCCAACAGCGCGGGCACCCCGGCGGTCGTCGTCCACGATGATCCGAGCGTTGCGACCATCACAACCTGGACGGAGTGGGTCATACCGCTTCAAACGCTTGCCGATCAGGGGATTACCCTGGGCAACGTCGATAAGATCGGCATCGGCTTAGGTTCCAAGAGCGGCCTTACGACGGTCGGTGGTTCCGGAACGATGTACTTCGATGACATCCGGCTGTACAAGCCATAGAGTAACGTGAAGTGAGTTGAAGTGACGTACGCGCGGTCTGTTGTGAGAATTCGCTGTCACTTTGGACGATTGAGTGAGAGATTTCGTTCGGGGCCTCTACAAACTTGGTAGAGGCCCCGTTGATTTTCACTCGTCGATTCGTCGGAGAGGTCCGCCGCCTACGGAGCGGGATGAAACGCTTCGGTCTGTGAGGACGGCGGAAGTGGGGTCAAGTTGCGCCAGAGACCCTGCTCGACCATTCTGTCTAGCGCACGACGTTCCGCCGCCATGTCGGCGGTCTGGGCCGGAGGCGGCGAAAGAGCGCGGCTGTACAGTTGCGGGCCGACCCGGTAACGCTGAAGATCTTGCTCGATCTGGAGTCCAAGTCCCTGACGTTCGGCTTCCATGTCCGCAACAATCGGATCCGAGCACCCTGCGAACATAGCGGCCAGGAAAAGCAACGTCATAAGCGTTAAGGAATTCCACACGGTTGAAATGCAGCGTCTTCTCATCATTCTCCCCGTCTTTCAAAAAAAGTCTGATTCAGTATGGTCTGAAGAGACAACTACAGCCACCCCATAATCCATGCATTGTTATATTATATCCGCTCAGCCGGAAAAGTCAAGGCAAAAACGCCGTGACTCGCGTGTGAAAAGCGGCGACAACCTTCGACCAGGTCGCCTGGCGAACGCCCTGATCGGACCCGCACCGCTGTCGAAGTGGGAGCCGCCACACGGTGGAGACTGTTCTAAATCCAGACAATCACAGGTGTTATGGCGAGATATGAGTGCGATCGATGGTCGGCGGCCAAGCACGGGCGGCGCCCGGGAGGAATGCCGCATATGTTACCAGGAATTGATTGTATCCGGACACGTGGATTCTTCATTGCTGTCTTCGCGATTTTCACGTTGCCTGTAAGCCCTCGTGCCGGGCCGTACTGAAGAAAGGAGGTGTAATCAAATCTTCGACGATTAGCTCCACGTAGAGGGATACCCAACATTCTGAATTTGAGATTATCATCGGTAGTTTCTGTTTCATTCTCTTTAGGAGGACCATCATGTGCAAAAGACTAACTTGTCTGGTTTCTGTTATCTTCATGTCGATTCTGGGGACAAACGCTGCGGCCGATCTTCTCAGCGACCCGGACCTGACGCTCTACTTTTCATTCGATGACGTGACGGATGTCGTCCTCGATCAGTCCGGTAACGGTATCGACGGCGCCGTCATGGGCGACGTTACGCCCGAACCCGAAGGCATGCGCAATGGAGCGGCCCATTTCGCGACGGGCAGCTATCTGGACTTGGACGGCCCCAGCGTCCCTGGCGACTTGATTCCGACTACCGGCATCACCGTAGCCGCCTGGTGTAAATGTGAGAATACGGGCGACCACCACGCCATAATCAACGCCAGAGCGGCGGACGCAACGTGGATCATGCACCCCGAGTTTCGCAGCGAAGGCAATTTCCGATGGTTGCTCCGCGGCGCCGGCGGTTCCACGATTATGGACATACGTGCGGGAAAGGTGACGTGGGATGAATGGACGCATTTCTGCGGCATGTACGATCAGGCCAGTGGAAAAGCGACTCTCTACATCAACGGGGAAGAAGTCTACCAGGAAGACGTTTCAAATGCGATTCCAATAGCCGGAGACTGGGGATCAGGCGCTCGCGTCGGATACAACATCGACAATGCGAGGCCTTTCACGGGACTCATGGACATGCTCTGGGTCTTCAGGCGGGCGCTATCGATAGATGAAATCCCGAAGGCAATGCAGGGAGAGGCGTACCCGTTTGCCCTCAGCCCCGATCCGGCGGACGGAACCATTATTCAAGACACCTGGGCCACCTTGAGCTGGTCGGCGGGAGATTTTGCGGTCTCACACGACGTGTATGTCAGCGACAACTTCGACGACGTTAACGACGGTACCGGCGACGCGTTCCGGGGCAATCAGACCCTCACGTACTTTGTCGTCGGCTTCCCGGGATATCCGTTCCCTGATGGACTCGTGCCCGGCACGACCTATTACTGGCGCATCGACGAGGTTAATGAAGCGGACCCGAACAGCCCCTGGAAAGGAGACATCTGGAGCTTCTCGGTTGCCCCCTGGACGGCTTACAATCCCGACCCGGCTGACGGAGCCGAAGCCGGTGATACCGGCACGGTCCTGAGCTGGACGGGAGGCTTTGGAGCCAAGTTGCACACCGTCTACCTGGGCACCGATTTCGACGAGGTGAGCAATGCCACCGGAGGCGATCCGAAGGGAGCCACAGTTTACGCGCCCACCGACCCCCTCGAAAGCGAAAAGGTCTATTATTGGCGCGTAGATGAATTCGATGGTGCCGACACCTACAAAGGTGATATTTGGACCTTCACCACGCCGGGGGCCGTCGGCCAGCCCAGTCCCGCAAACGGCGCTGTGGACGTGAAACTTGTCGCCAAGCTAAGCTGGACCGCCAGTGATAGCGCGGCTTCGCACGAGGTTTACTTTGGCACGGACCCGCAAGCCGTCCGCAACGCCGACAAGGCTGCAACTGAATACAAGGGCAGCAATGATCTGGGTTCCGAAAGCTACGACCCGGGCAAGCTCTCCTGGCACACGGCCTACTATTGGCGCGTCGATGAGGTCGATGCCCAAGGCAATACGCTGAAAGGTCCGCTCTGGAGCTTTGTGACCGCGGACTTCCTCTCCGTAGACGACTTCGAGGATTATACGGACGACGACGCAGCGGGACAGGCCATCTGGCAAAGCTGGATCGACGGCTTCGGCGTCGCCGAGAACGGCGCGCAGGCCGGCTACCTCTTGCCTCCTTACGCCGAGCAGAAGGTCGTTCATGGCGGCCTCCAGTCTATGCCGCTTCTGTATGATAATACATCAGACGGGCCGACATATTCTGAGGCCACGCTGACCTTGACCTACCCGCGTGACTGGACCGAGAACGACGTGAGCGCACTGGTGATTTGGTTCCGTGGCATCGCCACTAATGCGGCTGAGCCTCTGTACGTATCTGTGGGGAACAACGGTGGTTCCGCCGTGACGGTGGCCAACAACAACGCGAACGCCGCTCAGATAGGCGCGTGGACCAGATGGGTGGTTCAGTTGCAGACGCTGGCCGACCAGGGCGTCGACTTGACGGACGTGAATACGATCTCAGTCGGCCTGGGCAGCAAAGGCGGCGCGGCTGCAGCCGGCGGCACGGGCACCGTCTTCTTCGACGATATCGCCCTTTATTAGACGTTCACAAACGAAAACGTCACGGTCCGCCTCGGGTGAGACATGGTGACAAATACTTGTGAACGGAAGGATTTGCTTTGACGTGGGGCCTGCGCGGGCCAAACCCGTGTGGGCCCCATAATTTCTGCGCACTGCGTACCCTCGCGTCGCCTGGCACTGAAGTCACGCACGTGTTGGCCGGCATTTCAGTGATCCGAAGTGGATATCCCAAGACTCTGTGTGCTTTGATATCGCTGGCCGTGGGCCGCTCTGACCTTGTTCAGTGCGATCCAGAACTCCGTCTCTCCCTGCGGTGATTCCCCCGCAATGCGTTGCCATATTCCGGACCCGTACGTGATCTCGGCCCACTCCATAAGCGATTGCAATCTGCTGTTTTGCTCCGGCATAGCCAGCATCCCTATTTGGAACAGATTCGTTTGGCTGCAAGGGGTATGTCGGCTACTTGGGATGCCGATATAAGCACGCCGGGAAATTTGTGACGAAAATATGCGGGGCCTGGTGGGAGGAAATCGCAAAAGACCGGAGACTCCTCCCGAGTGCCACCATGTCTGATTCGTGCAACTATCTCTTGCGGGTAATGCCCTCGCCCAACAGGGGCAGGACCTCTTTGGCTTCGGTGGGGCTGTAGTTGAAGATCGTAAAACCGCCCGTGCCGAACCGGCGGGTAACGTCGATCTGCTCGATGAGCTTGCAGATGTCTGTGGAGTCGCTCCAGGTGCTCAGGCCGATTCCCGGATAGCACGGCACTTTGCCCGCCCACGTCAGTTGTTGCTCGACCATGCGCTGGAACCGGCTGCTCGAAGCCGTGTAGTCCATCGGGCAAACGAAATCGAGATACCCGCGCTCGCACCAGAGCTTCCAGTCCTGCCCTACCGTGTTTCGATCCACGGGCCAGTTCCGAAAGACCGCGGCGGAGATTTTGATGCCGGGCCTGATCTTCCTCGCTCCTTCGGTGACGGCCGCGACGACGGTTGTGATCTGCTCGCGGCGAAAGTCGAGCCATCTTTCGCGCAGCGCATCATCATTGCGCACACAGCCGGGCCAGCCGACAAGCTTCTGACCGATGGCCTCCTCGAAGCGCCGGCGGCAACCTTCGCAGAAGC
>JARRQQ010000320.1:0-7571 GCA_037381725.1 Sedimentisphaerales bacterium | reverse complement strand
TTTTTCATACAGATAGTGATACCGGTTTTCTTGTGGGTCTTGAGCTTGGGCAGGTTGATAACGCAATCGGCGTCCAGGATGGTCTTCGAAATCAGATAGTCGTGCATACCACGGGTATGATGGCGGTGAATCTCACCTGTATCGTATTCTGAGCCATACAGTAAATGACATAGATGCTCAACCTCGTGTAACATTGAGTGCTCTCCGAGGTCCACCTTTACATAGCCGGCCGGATCGCCAGGTAGTCCCTCGTGGCCACAGATCACGCCGTCGACCTTCCTCGCCCTTTCTGGTCGCAGATCATAGATTTCGACGTCAAAGCAGGCGTGATGACGGTACAACTCCTGGATCTCGTCCAATCCTGCCATCCTCCGAATCACATCAAAATCTGCGTCATTCTGTGGTGCGTCGGCAATGATGATTCTGCCTCTTCCCTGAAGAGCGATGTAAGCATAGTCTAGGGCGGCTCGTATAATTGAACCGTGTGTAATCAAACAGTCTTCATGGCCCGCTTGTGTCTCGCGGAAATCCCGAATGAAATTGGGCTTGAGCACTACAGTGTGGCCGGGATGGATGATCTTGCCAAGGGGATTCCACTCTTTCCGTCCAAAATGTTCCTTATCTAGTTTCAACAATTGCAGTGCGTTGCGTACTCCTTTATAAGCCGTGCTAGGCTCTCCAGTCTTGGCTTCGCTACTGAACGGATATTCCGGATACCGATCACCTGGTGAATATGGGGGCGTTAACGAATAGCCGACATTCCCGGTTGAAATAGCGACTTGCGTTGACCTTAATGTATCCTGATTTTCGAACGATCGCATTTCAGAACATTCTATGGTGGATCTGGCTTCAGGCTTACGTCTGTGTCAATTCATGGTTCAATATTTGCTCCGGAACGCTTCCGGATGCTTCAGAAATCGCCTTTCGCAGATTCCTCCTCCATTTCTCGGTTATAGTCTCAACGCCACAGTGCTGCCTAGCTGCTTGTCTGGCCTGATCTGAGAGTCTCGCCCACCACAGTTCATCATGGAGGAGAGAGACAGCCTTACTCGTATACTCTTCAATGTCACCAGGTTCGATGAGATAGCCGTTATCGCCATCAATCACCAGATCGCCGAGTTCGCCAATATTAGCAACGACAGGCACCACACCCGCACACATGGCTTCCGCCAAGGCAATCGACAGACCTTCCGATCTTGAGGTCAGTGTGAAGATCTTCGAGCGAGCCAAAAACACCTCAACATCGACTCTTTGGCCAAGGAACTCAATATGGCCGGTAAGTCCCAGCTCTCTGGCGTAAGTCTGCAATTCCTCTTCCAATGGACCATTGCCAACGATTGCTGCCCGGACGTTCGGTATGTGGCGTCTCACGCCATTGACGACGTCAATGAATTGACGAACTTGCTTGATTGGTGACAATCGCCCGACAAAAATTATATGAATATCGCGCTTACATGGCGGCAACTGTTTGCTTCCATTCACGCTACCGGTGATAACCGCCACGGATTTTCGCACACCCCGACCCGCAAGGAACTCCCTGGCCTTGTTGCCACGAACAATCACCAGATCAAAGCGCCGGACAACCGCCAGGCCCATCGACTCAACGAGCCTCGACGGACATCTAAGAGCCACGCCGATGCCTTCGGCGGCATAAACGCCTCCTCCTATTATTTCAACCGGCCCACCTGTCATCTGGTAACAAGTGGGACGTCCGAACAGCTTTCCCGCAACCAAGGCTGTACAGGCCCCCGGTCCCAGGTGATACCCCATATACAGATCTGGACGATAGCGACGCCCAGCTAATATTACCGTAAAAGCGCGAGCAACCGGACGAGTCAGCACCTTTGACATCCATCTCGGCCAGTACACGAAGGTGACACCTGGCAGTGGCAGTTGGGGCTCATCAACCACCAGAATCAGCTCCTTCACACCACTGCGAACCAATGGAGTAATGTGCGACAGGTACCAGTTCGGATTAAAGAATGTCCCCGTGACCAGGATTCGCCCGTTCGGCCGCCACCGTCGTCGCGGTATCACACCACATACCACAGCTATCAGCCAAGTGAAACCGTAAACACTAACCAATAGAATATAAGCGCCAAGCCTTCGAATCATAACGCGATGAGCCGTTCACATTGTCTCGATGGAAATCTGTTCTGCCTTGATGTAGCTTACAAAGTCTCAATGCAAATCCACAACGACACGATTAGCGTCCGCGAGGCCTCGATACGAACCTGCATTGCCTCAGTCTTACATTGACCGGAGGGGAGTTTGCAATACTACGATGTGAATCCACGGTGCCTCGATGCATCTTCAAAATGCCATAATGCAAACACTATTTGCCACAGACCTGTCGGTACACGGCCCGGGTTTTTTCTGCTACAGCACGAGGATGGAATCGTTTCATGGCAAATTCTTGTCCTGCTAAGCCCATTTTTTGACGTAATTGCTCGGAACCAAGCAACCTAGTCAGACGATCAGTAATCTGCCCAGTTGATTCAGGATCGATCAAAAAGCCGGTTTCTTCTTCTTCAACCATGTAGGGCATGCCGCATCGATTTGAAGCAATAACCGGAATACCGGCTGCCATCGCCTCGGCAATCGCCATCGGTGAATTTTCCTGCCTTGAAGGCAAAAGAAGAAGACTTGCCTTGGCCAGTTCGCCCACCAATTGCTCATGGTTGATATGCCCCGGCATTTCGACTCTGTCTTCAATCGCATGCCTTTTTATGCTTTCTTGTATCCGATTGAGGTATTCACCCTCCGTTGCTTCACCAGCAATGATTAACTTGGCCTCAGAAAAACGATCTGCAATTCGAGCGAATGCTTCTACGGTTCCAAGTGTGTTCTTTCTTTCATTGATCCAACCAACACAGATAATTCTTTCCAATTCTGGCTGGCGCACGATCCGGAAGAAGCGTTCATCCACAGGATTGTCGATGTCGTAAATAATCGCCCGAGTTTGCCGCTCGAGCATCTTTCTAACGTATGGAGTAATAGAAATGATATGTCTCTGCATTGACAGGCCCCGCCGCTCTGCGTACTTCCAAAACAAACATCGAATCCATGCGTGTTTGGCGGAGTCAGCCGTAAGGTTGGCATGGTCGAAACCATGGATTGTGAACACATGTGGAACGGTGATATTTCCGAGCGCCAAACCGCATGTCTCATGCGTGTGCAAGATATCGGGTTTCAACTCTCCAATATAGCCAAGCAAATGCCTTCTGCCTGGACCAAAATATATATCCAACATTTGTGGCCATCGGGAACCCGCCAATCGGTGAACTGTGACATTCCCATCTTGCTCAATAACCGTTTTAGTTCTTTCTTTTTCAAGCGTGATAATATGAACATCTAGATCATCCACCTGGGCAAGAGCTTCAGCGAGAACGACTGTAACAGATTCAATTCCTCCTTTAGGGTGTTTGGAGTCATTCGGATAACGACTAAACATGGCTACTTTCATCGCCAAGCCCCGCAGACAATCTCGAGTCGTTCACAACCGGCCTCTTCGAGTAATAACCGCTCAAGTTTGGACAAGTATGCTTCCGGTGTATGGTAAGCCATGTAGTATTCCTTGGCCGCACGTGAAGCCTTCTCCCAAACATCCCGAGACTGTATTAGCTTTTTCAGGCCCAACACGATCCCATCCGCATCTTGGGCCACGACGCCAAGCCCATTGTCCCGTATCACATTATCGGGATCGAACGTGGAAACGACGGGAATTCCAAGACTCCAAGCTTCCAGGAATGTATTAGGGAAACCTTCGTAAGCGGACGTACAACACAGAACTCGGCATTGCCGATAGTATGTGGCCATCTCAGTATGTGCTATCCGACCATGCATCTTGACATTCGATATATTGGCAGCACGTTTCATCAATGCATTAGCGTAGTCAAAATCACTGTTTGCCGCACCCACGACATGAAAAGCAGTCTCGGGATACGCCTCAGCAATATCCAATAGCCAATCAAGACGCTTCTCTTTACTGATTCGCCCTACCCAGAGTACTCGTGAAGACAACTCACCCGACAGTTTCACGGGATCTTCTTGATGAACTGAAAAACTCTCGCAGGGCATCGGAAGCACTGTAGAGCTAATTCCAAACCCCTCACTCAGCATCTTCTTCTGGCAAGACGTTTGGACGATAACACGATGAACATGCCGCAACCCGTACTTATATAGTATTCGCTCTCGAAGTGCTTTGAGCGCCGGCAGTCTGGGATCGCAATCGGGGTTGCTTGCCACTGAATACAAACACTTTCGGTCATGTCGATGGCACCACAAGGCAACTTGACCGAGGCCGAGATCACCACAATTGTAGTAATAGATATCCGCGTTGGCCCTTTTCATTGCCCGGCAAAGGCTGGTCCACTTTGGCCAGAGGAATTTCAGGCCTTTGATTCCAGCTTCTTTGCGGCACGTCTTAAAGATCGAAACGCCGTCAATTTCGATACCCTCTTCCTGGCCTTCATCCCAGGTAATCATGCTTACTTGGTAGCCTCTCTTTGCCAACCACTTGGCTACCATTGACTGTTGGTGCTCGATCCCCCCGATGTGGCCACTGTCCACACCCGCCAAAGCACCGTAAGCATTTTGGGCCACAAAACAAATCCGCGATTTAGTATGGTATGCCAGATTCATATTCGTAGCGGCTATGAGGCACGTTGCCCTGTAAGTGCGGGTCGGCCACCCCGGTCAGGTGAGACGGTGGAGAATCTCGTACATACACCAGAAACACAGAGTGATCCGGACAATCGTGAACCCAATCCAACGCTCTAGCGACGAGCGTCTCCACCAAATAGCTGCCAATAAATCCCCCACATCCTTCACCAGTACTCTCGTTGTCAGCTCAATTTCCTCTCTTACCTCTATGGGAACCAAACCAGAAGTAATCCCGAGATTAAGCATGACTAAGGGTCGCTACTCTCAAACTCGAAATGCTCTCGTCCGTTATCCACGTCATATCCCACTTCCTGAAGTAGACTATGATATTTCTTCCACATTTCTGGTGGAATCCATAGTTGCGTGCAGCGAGCGCTAGGTGCTCTGACTGCACCCCTGGCCTTCAAGGTGTTATACTCATCTTCATCTCGGTAGCCAATTATTCTACCTGGATTGCCGACCACGATGGCACGAGATGGCACATCCTTCGGAATGACCGCTCCCAAACCCACGATGGCCCCCGCACCCATGCTCACGCCCGGCAGAATCGACGCATTCATTCCTATCCAGACACAATCCTCTATCAAGACAGGTTTGATAATTCTCGCTTCGCCCCAGGGAATGCTTTCGGCCCCTCGATGGTGATGGTCTACTGTGAGAATCGTAGTGTAGGACGCCAAGGCACAGTAGTTACCAATCTGAAGGCCTCCGAGTGCATCTAATGAGCAATTACTGCCGATGAATACGCCGTTACCTACTTTCATCTTTTCGGGAGCACGGATGAACACATTTGCCATTTTATAGAGTGGACACCAGGAAAACAACTTATGCAGGAATCTCTTATGGATAAACGGCCTCAAAAACTTACAAACCGAAAGACATCAGCGATGTCCTGAGAGTCTCGTTGTAAACACTATATCCTTTACCGTTCAAATGAACTCCATCCTCCTCGTGATATTGAAGTGAAAGATTTCCCTCCGTATCCATGAGTTTTTCTGTCAAATCGACAAAGTGAGTGTTCTCAATTGATGAACATATATTTGCAATCGAACGATTCAATTTTGCTATTCTGTCATTATATCGTTCATGTCGATATCGCTCATCGGTTGGCAACATGGAACAGAACAAAACGGGGCAGTTCTTAGGTATCAGCTTGAAAATCTCTCGACAGTTCGCCACGATTGCATCATTATCCAGCTCACGTAGATCGTTGTACCCCACGGCCAGGACGACAGCCTTAGCCTTCTTAAGGCAGGTATACTCGTCCAATCTCCTAAGGACGCCTGTCGTCGTATCGCCGCCGATGCCAAAGTTGACACCTTTTTCCGTGATCGCGGCCACGCACATTCCCTGGATAAAACTGTCACCAATAAACAGAACAGCACCTTCAGGTACGCAGGCATCGATTCGGCGATGCAGAGCCATCATTTGCCTGTAGTGCCATGCATGCCTTGACTCTGCATAACCGAGTTTTTCTGATAATCGTTGTAGGGCATCGAATTTGACTATAAAGACGGCCAACACTAAATGAAGGAAGACACAGTACCCAATCAGAAAAACGATGAGTTTTTGCATTAGGTATCCAGATCCGTTTGGGGGCTAGACAACGAGGGATCCACACGTTGATTCTCTGTCTCGTTGAGTGATCCTGTTAGTCCCAATAAACAGCGCGAACAGCGACGGATCGCATTCTTAAGGCGGTTCGGTAATACCCGCCGCCAGTACAAGATCGCGAGTATAGCAATACCGGCTCCGCATACGACCAAGCTGAGCAACATTTGAGTGCGAAAAACGAGTCGGGCAATGAGCGCGCAAAGCGCAAATGGCAACGTATGAAGAACAGGCTCCGAGGCCACCGAGAGAAAATAGTGTTTCACATTAAGATTGACTCGTTGGCACGCCAAGTAGGGCAGATATGTCATATTCAGGATTGTCAGTGGAAGCGTAACGGCAACGGCGACACCGATGATGCCCCACTTCAGGAATCCGAGTGCCAGAACAGTCAACCCCACCGAGCACAGGGAAGCAATCAATTGACCCAATCCTGCCCGGCCGTGTGCGTTCATCCCCGCAAGAATCATCATCAGTGGCCCTTGGGCCAACGCAACCAGCATGCCGGCCGCCAGAATCGCCGGGAGGATGCCGTTTGCGTAGCGCGGCCCCATCCAGAACTGCATGATCGGCCCGCCGAAAATGACCAGCACCAGGATGATCGGCAGAACCATGTGGAGGGAATATCGCACAGACTTCACCAACAACTCCTGGATTCCTTTCAAGTTAGCCGTATTTTGCAGCGAGCTGGTTGTCGGTATCAAAACCATCGCCATTTTCCGTACGAGTGCATCAATATGATACGTCAGAGACCGGGGCCGGGTATACAGGGCCAGCGCCGCCGGGCCGAGATAGGCTACAATCAAGATGCTGGTCGTTTGATTCAGCAGCAAGTTTGACACAGATGGAATCAGCGTCTTGCCGCCAAAAACGAACACATTCCTGATCGCTCGCCACCGCACGGAGGAAGGCCGTAGTCGCAAACCATCACATACGCGATGTGCTAGTATCACCCTCGTTACGCCGGCCAGCAACATGCCGACAAGGTTGATCGCAGCCAGCACTCTCAATCGGCCACCCATAACCAGAGCGACAACCATCGCAGTGACCATCGCCGCCTGTGCCCCACTATTAATGAGATTCTGAATCGCCCAACGATGACAGCCTGTTATCACTCCGCCGAAAGCACTGAAACTGATCTGAATCGCCAGACTGATGCCCAGAAGGGACACAACCCATTGAGCCTCAGTGATGTTTTCACCCAACCGCACGCCGAACCATCGTGGCATCAACGCCGAAACCATAACCGTCAAGCAGAGGACCAAGAGGGCGGATAGGCTTAGAATACAGCAGGC
>JARRQQ010000319.1:0-7199 GCA_037381725.1 Sedimentisphaerales bacterium | reverse complement strand
GCCTTAGGGTACGCATTGTGTGGGCTGGGACGCCCGCTCACGCGGAAAACAAGTCCCGCTCTTGCCACTTGTGGCACTTCCAGCGATTGTCGAATATCCCCGGTATTCGGCTTATCGGACTGCAAGAAGGCGCCGCCGCCGGGCAAGTGAACCAATTGGCGACGACAATGCCCACCACGAATCTCGGCGACGAACTGCACGATTTCACGGATACCGCTGCGGTGATCGCGAATCTGGACTTGGTGATCTCGGTGGATACCGCCGTGCTGCACTTGGCGGGGGCGATGGCCAAGCCGGCGTGGGCGATTCTCTCTTCCGCTTCCGACTGGCGATGGATGCTGGGTCGAGATGACACTCCCTGGTATCCAAGCGTCAGGCTGTTCCGGCAGAGCAAATACGGCGACTGGGACGGTGTTTTCGAGCGTGTGGCGGCGGAATTGGCGACGCTGAGTGGCTCGGCGCTCCGGACTCGTGACTCGAGTGCCGAGACCAGAGTTGTCGCGAAATGAGAGTTTTTTTGCGGCTCTTGTTTATTTTACCCGTGTTATCGATTTTGGTTTCCACTGGATTACCGGCCCAACGATTTTACCCCTCTTTAACTGGTAGAAATCCCTTAAGTTTCTTCCATTGCCTTCGATAATGACCATTGAAATAGCAGTGGCCGTTGTGCGTGTTGAATGTTTCTGGACTCTGCATCTTGCGGGCTTTCAACGGGGCCACGAAAACGTGTCTGGTACAGTTTTAAGGAGTCGAAGATATGTTATCAATCAAGAACAACACCATGGCGGCAAATGCTGCTCGGCACTTAGGAAACACTTACAGCGCCCTTGCCCAGTCGGTCGAAAGGCTGTCGTCAGGCCAGCGTATCACCAGCGCCAAGGATGACGCCGCCGGTCTAGCCGTCCGAGAGCTGATGCGAGCCGACATCGCCGTGCTCCAGCAAGGCGCTCGTAATGCACAGGACGCGATCAGTCTGGTACAAGTCGCAGAAGGCGGCATGCAGACGATCAATGATCTGCTCGTAAGGATGAAGCAGTTGGCTGAGCAGGCGGGTACAGGGACTTACTCTTCGGCGCAACGCTCTCTCTTGAACAACGAGTTCGATGAATTGGCCAGTGAAATTGATCGCATCGCAGGGTCAGCCACATTCAACGGCGTCAGCTTGCTCAATAGCGCCAGTGGCAGCATATCCGTGATGTTTGGCGACGTAACGGACCGCATCACCATCGACACCACCAACGTGACTCAGTCTGCGCTTTCCATCAACACGCTGAGCATCAACCAAGCAGCCAGTGCGCAGGCGGCCTTGACGACCTTGGCCACGGCCATCAACACGGCGAATTCCGCTCGGGCAGCATTCGGTGCAAAGATGAACCGTCTTGACAATACTGTCAACGTCATCAATGTACAGGTCGAGAATCTTACGGCTTCAGAGTCTCGGATTTCTGACGTCGATGTGGCTACCGAAATGGCCACCATGACAAGAAACCAAGTCTTGGCCCAAGCAGGTGTGGCCATGTTGGCGCAAGCCAATGCCGTACCTCAGATGGCACTGAGTCTACTGAGATAATCGCCATCGTCAGCGCAGGGTGTGCAAGGGCAGTTTTGCACACCCTGCACTTCTTAGCGCCGGCAGCCCGGAGTCCTCACGCCCAGATAATGGATCTTGGCCTGGACATCATCAACGAGCTCAACGCCATCTTGGACATGAACACCGGCGGAGAAATGGCGTCCAATCTTCGCAAGCTCTACTGCTTCATGACCAAGCACCTCACCGAGGCCAACATGAAGCGCGATCCGGAGATGATCCGAGAGGTCATCAAGCTCATGGAAGAGTTGAATCAAAGCTGGAAAGCCATATCCGGCTGATCGACCCAATTCATCCGCGCCCCCGGCAAACCTCGTCGCCAAATGTAAGATTCACGACTGCTCATTTCAATCGCAAATCGTAAATCGAAAATCCCTTAGACTTCCTTCCACTGCCCCGGGATGGGAACGTCAAACCAGCCCTCGCGGTCCGCCTTGGCGGGCGCCGGACTATCGTAGCCTAACTCATCGAGATAATTGCAGAACTGGAAGCTGGAGTTCATCATCCGGTCCCAGGTGACTATCCCGTTGGTATGGCTTGCGGCGCGGCCCATCAGCGCGGTGAGGTCCGAGTAGACCGCCCGTCTGATCTCGTTATGCGGCCGATCTTTGCGGATGCTGGCGATAAAGTCGTTCCACTCATACTGCCACGGACTATACCGATCCTTAGTGGGTGTCCAGGAGATGTTGGCCCTTTCGATCCGCTGGTCCTTGAACATGTGGACGGTAGCGGCATGGATGTTGCCTGAGAACTGTGCGGCGCATTTGGTGCCGTGGATGAAGGTGGCGAAGTCCGTGTGCGTTTTGTTCATCCGACGAAATCCGCAGAACGCCTTCGTCCCGTCGGCAAAAGTATATTCCATCGAATAGACGTCAATATTCTGCCCGTGGTCCCGGCTGCGCGGGACCCGGCCGCCCAGCCCGTGTGCCGAAACCGGCCAGGAATCCTTAATCCAGCAACACTCGTCGATCTGATGGATCAAATTATCAACCATGTGGCCCGAACCCACCCAGAACAGATGCACCTTGCCGAACTGCAATTGGCTCATCAGCTCGTTGGCCCTCTCGCCTTGGTCCCCAAGCCAGCCGGCTCCTCCCAGGCGGTTGGCGCGGATCAGAGGGATTTGCCCCATTTCTCCGTTCCGGATTTTCTCGATCAGGGCTTGGCGGGCCGGAGAGTGGCGGCATTGCAGCCCGGCGGCTACCTTCAGGTTCTTACTCTTGGCGACCTCATCGGATCGGAGCAGACGGTGCAGACCGCCGGGATCGGGCGCGAACGGTTTTTCCATAAAAACATTGATGCCCTTGCGAATGGCATATTCCACGTGCACCACCCGGACATAGGCTCGCGTTGTGCACATGGCGACGTCGCCGGGTCTGAGAATGTCGATGGCCTTGCGATAGGCGTCGAAGCCGATGAACCTGCGGTCCTCCGGCACGTCGATCTTGTCGCCGAATCTCTTCTTGAGAGCGTCATGCGAGCTGTTCAGCTTATTTTCCAAAAGGTCGGCCATTGCGTAGAGCTTGATCGGACCGCCGTTGGGAACGTTCAAGGCGTCGCCAACGGCGCCGGCGCCGCGATGCCCGCAGCCAATCAGGGCCAGGCGAATCGTGCTGTCCTGGCCCGCAAAGGCAACGGGACCCAGACGGCTGAGGACGGCTGCACCTGCGGCAAGCGAACCACTTTGTTTGAGAAACTCTCGACGATTGACGTTAGACGTGCTGACGGGCTGAGTCATGGTTGCCTCCTGAATGAATAGCATAACACAACGGTTATTCGGGCGTTCGATGGCATAAACAGTTTCCCAGAATACATGCTACCTGGCATGGTACAAAGAATTGCCTTCGATTTCAACCGCCCTCACCGCGAACGCCAAAATAATGATTGCGTCTCACGTTTGGTTCGCAATAATCTCAAGACAGAGAAGATTCCGCGTACGAAAGATCCGGGAGGCTAATATGAGAACGCAAATCATGGTCACGCTAATGGTCCTGGTCGGCGCCTGCAGCGCGCGGGCCAACATGGGGGACGTCGTGAAAACCATCGAGACGCCGGGGCCTTGCCCGAAGGGCCTGACCTTCGATGGCAAGAACCTTTGGCTTTCAGACGCTTTCACCGACAGAATCTACGCAATCGAGCCCGAGACGGGCAAAGTGGTCCGAAGTTTCGAAACGCCCGGCTACGACCCGGAAGGTTTGGCGTGGGACGGCGAGTGCCTCTGGCACGCCGATTCGGCCGAGAATCTCCTCTACCGGCTCGACCCCCAGTCAGGCAAGGCCGTACAGGTAATCGAGTCAAGTACCAGCAATCCCCGAGACATTGCGTGGGAAGGTGAGTTTCTCTGGATCGTCGATCCTAAGAAGGACGTCCTGATGAGAGTCTCGCCCGTGGATGGTTCGGCCGTTCGGTTCTTCGACTCCCCCGCAACGGAGCCTACCGGAATAGTGTTCGACGGCAAGTATCTTTGGGCGGCGGACCGGCTCGAAGACAGGATTTATCTCGTCGATCCGGCGGACGGGCTGTGCCTCTCGTCATTGCGCAGCTACGGACCGCTCCCCTACGGCCTGGCCTGGGATGGCGGTTTCCTGTGGAACGTGGATTATGAGAACCGCCAGATTTACAAGGTGAAGGTCTTCGATAAGAACATCCTGAGCAAGTGGGATAAGCGCCAGATGTCGCTGCACTTTGTCAAGGAATTCCGTAATTATGGGCCGGGAACTGTGGATACACTGGACGTCTATCTTCCCCTGCCGGTTAATCGCGACAATCAAACGCTTCTTAGCCCGATCAAATTCGACTCCGAGCCGGCGGAGATCATCGAGGATGACTGGGGGCAGAAAATCGCCCATTTCAGCTATAACAATATTGAAAGCTACGGACTTATCAGAGCAGGCTGGAAGGTCAAGGCCAACATTTACGCCGCGGAGTACTTCATCTACCCCGACAAGGTCGGGACCATCGACACAATCCCGAAGGAGATCAAAGACAAATACCTTCGAGACGCGGAGAAATACCTTATCACTGACCCGTATATCAAGAAGCTGGCGAATCAGATCGCGGGCGATGAGAAAAATCCATACTGGATCGCACGACGGGTGTTAGATTATCTGGGCAGGCATTTGAGCTACAATCTTAAACCGATAGGAGGATGGAACCCCGCGCCGGTGGTCCTCAAGCGCGGCACGGCGTCCTGCTCGGAGTATTCGTATTGCATGATCGCGCTATGCCGGGCTTCGGGCGTGCCGACGCGCTACGTCGGGGCCGTCAGCCGGCGAGGCGACGACGGATGGATGGACGACGTGTTCCACCGTTGGGTCGAGGTTTATTTGTCTCCCTACGGCTGGATCCCCTTTGACGCCAATAAGGGCGACCGAGCTCGGCCCGGCGACAAGGTCCTGGGCGTAGGCAACATTTCGGCCCGGTACATTATCACCACCGAAAACGGCGGCGGTGATAAATACCTGTGGTTCGGGTACAACTACGGCTACAACTGGACCAGCGAGGGCAAGTGCCACGTGCACGACCGGAATTACGGCCTGTGGTCCAACATCGGCGAGAAAAAATATAACAAACCCGAGAATTAGCAGAATCGTCAGGCAACATAGAATGTCAAGCGATTTCCAACCAGCACAGACCCTCAAAGATGGAATTCGCGCTCACCGAACTCCGTACGCTAAGAGTCAGGTGAGTCCCTGTAACTACGGCCAATGGTTTCGTAAACATCGAGAGAATACGACCGGCTAATCCAGCGTATGGGTTCCAAAGTAAGGCTTGTCGGCGGGTCCCGTGGGTCCGTGCTCCAACCGATAGTATCCCGATCCCGCGACTTCCTTCCAGCGGTAATTACCCCATCGCCACACTGGACCACTCGCTGGATCCCCGTTCCCAACGTCCTTGTTCCCCTTGTCCTTCCTCAACCAGTTGGGCCACATTCCTTTCCAGGTGGGTCCAAGACCCTTCTGTACATCGTAGTCAAAGAATTCCAACTTCTTCCATGTGTCCCAAGCCGTGCCGGCTTCGGTATAATCGACAAGATCCTGTCCGACGACTGATTCATACTTGTGCCTGCCCGGAGACGCGTACGAGCCGTGCGAGCCCCATGCGGAATAGATGATCGGGTGGTCGGTGTCCTGAACCTTGGGCATGTTGACCCAAGCGTACCTCGCGTCATAACTGTGGTAAGCAAGACTGAAACTCAACTTCTGCGCATCCGCCGATGGCGCCCATCGCGTACGGCCTTGACTGTCCCGTTTCGCGGTGAGCCGTACCGTGACGTGCTCCCAATCGCTCACATGGTTTCCCATCACCGTGCCGAAGGCGATATTGATCGCCTTACCGCGATTGTAAGGGTAGTAGAAGAAATAAACAAGGTCAACCGTGTCGGGGTACACCTCGTGCCAAAATGCATAGGCCGGCACATCCTCGAGCTTCAAAGGGACATGCGTCCACTGCTTTTGAGGATCGGCGCCGTGAAAGTAGTCGAGGACAGACGAGGGTTCCTGCAACGGCTCTTTAACCACAAGCCACCACCTGTTGGAATCGTCCGACCAGTATCGCTTCAGAAAGTGAAAAGACCATTCGACGGAGGAGGGCCAGTATTGTTCGTTGTGGTTAAACCAGACCCGTGGTGCATACATCTTAAGGTATTTCACCTTCGTGTGGTCATCTGCCGGCTCGTAGGGCTCGTAGTACGGCTGGCCGAATTGTAAGGTCAAGCTGGCGATGGCCCGGTTAAGGGACGGATGTCGCCTCAGATTGACCCATCCGCTAATGGTTCTCAATGGGAGACCGCTCGGGTCAGCCGCCTCAAACGGCGTCCCCCGATTCCTGCCAAACCACTGCGACCTTGTACCTCGATCAGTGATGAACTGTAGCCGGCTCAAGTAAAGAAAGCCTGAAGGGTTCTTCGCAATCTCTCCCTTAACGCGCACGATCCGCTCGCCTTCCGGGACAGACCACGGTGTGACCGTCAGTCCAGGACCATCAGCCTGTTTCAACCCATGCCACCCCCCTTCATAGCCACCATAGAAGAGTTGAAGACCGTGAATGTACCCACCGTGACACACTTTGACTAATGTGATCGGGCCCTTACTGACCACGTTTTCCATCTCTCGGAACTCCACACATCCGTTATGAACCGAGCCGGTATGAGTGAAGTCGGTGGGACCCAAATCCGGAACTTTTGGCTTCCTTGAAACTGGCCCAGTAGGGTCGAAATAAAAGGTCAGACTGGCGATGGCCCGGTTAAGGGACGGATGTCGCCTCAGGTTGACCCATCCGCTAATGGTTCTCAGAGGGAGACCGTTCGGATCAGCCGCCTCAAAGGGCGTCCCTCGTTTTCTTCCAAACCACGGCGATTTCTTACCCCTATTGGTGATGAACTGAAGACGGCTCAGGTAAAGGAAGCCTGAAGGGTTCTTCGCGATCTCTCCATCGACGCGCACAATCCGCTCGCCTTCGGGGACAGACCACGGTGTGACTGTTAGTCCAGGACCATCAGCCTGTCTCAACCCATGCCAACCCCCTTCATGGCCGCCGTAGAAGAGCTGAAGACCGTGAATGTACCCACCGTGGCACACTTTGACTAATGTGATCGGGCCCTTGCTGACCA
>JARRQQ010000318.1:0-5534 GCA_037381725.1 Sedimentisphaerales bacterium | reverse complement strand
ACTTCGACACCATCTGGACGATTTGCGAAGGCGACTACCCGATGCTCAAGTGGGAACAGCAGGTATGTGCTACACCGTAACAAGGGCGGACGACTGAGGACGGACAAACAGCGGTCGTGGCCATCCCCAAGCTGCGGATGGGGATGGCTTCCTCCCGGCTGAACACGTACTACAACTGGTTGCACACGCGGTTGCGATTGCATTGTGCTACACGTCACTCGAATCCGCGTGGGCAAAAACGACATTTTGCCCACCCCACACGTGCGGGCAAGACTTGTTTTCTAACGCGGCTATCGTCTTCGTGTCCTCAGTAGGAGACGTAGTCCTTGCAGTTCTTCATCCAGTCCGGCCATACGGGCGTGCCCGCATTACGCCGGTCCTCAGGCCAGCCGCGGTACCAGCGCAGCTCCCAGAGCTCCTTCAATCCTATTGGCCGGACCGAAAAATCCGTAAAGACGCCGTTGATGAAATTGTTGTGGCGGTCGATGCAGAATGATCCCATGCTCCGGTCGATGAGGATATAGTAGCCGGGCGGTGGATCGTCCGTGGGGCGCGGCAGGGAATCCACCCATTGGGCGTCCGCAAACATCGGGATCTCGTTCCGGCTGCCGGGGATCGTGTTGATATTCCGCCAGTGCTTCTGCTCGCGATCCTCGTCGCAGAGCCACCAGTTCCACCCATAGCTGCCGAAATCGCCCGCGATGGCCCAGTCCGGGACGCCGAAACCATCTACTCCATAAACGCCCCAGCCCACGCAAGGCCCCGTGACGTCGTCGCTCAAGAACTTGTGCACCATGGGGCAGTTGCGAATCTCCGGTTCGCGGCTGTAGTATGGCCGCATCGCATAGACCCAACTGTTGTGCGGGTCGCTGCCCGATTCGACGTGGAACTTGCCGTTGAAGTCCTCCGTGTAGAGGGACACAACGAGACCCATTTGTCTGAGATTGGATTGGCACGCGACCGAGGCGGCCTGGCTCTTGACGCGTTGCAGGGCCGGCATCAGCAGGGCCAGCAACAAGGCGATGATCGAAATGACCACGAGCAGCTCGATCAAGGTAAATCCGCCCTCCGTGCGGCCGGGAAATCTTCTCGTTTTCGACATCGCAGTCCCCATGAGCTGCTCCAGTCAATTTCAACCCTCCTCTATGATACCCCATCCTCCACACAAATGCAATCCACAACCAGGTGAGTCAGGTAGTGAGGGTCGGGGAAGGTAGTGCGTTGGGTCGTGAGTCGTGGGTGGCAGGTGGCTTCGCGGGCACAGACCCTTCTTCCTATCTACACCAGACCCAGTCATTAGCTCGCCATAATATCACCCATTCAGCGAGTTACTCTGAGATTAGGGATCGTCAACCATTTTCTTCCTCGAAGGTGATGCAGCTTGCTTCTAGGAAATTCGTGTCCACAGGGGATCATCCTTCAAGATATTCTGTATTTGTTTATTGATCTGCTCGACGCCCTGGCCGGCGTAGGCACGGGACAATTCCTCTCGTCGCTTCCGCATGAAGGCCACAGCGTCAAACATCTGTTCCTTCATATAACACCTCTCTGCAGGTGCGTATCTCGATCAAACCATACGCAACTTCTTCACAACAATATCCCTCGGACTGATTCACAAGCATCTTCTGTCAAAACCTTTCCCCTATCATACCATTGGCCCGAGATCGGAACAAACACATTCGCCCGTTTTCTCTGTGTGCTCTGAGTCCTCTGTGGCTATAAATCGTATGTCGGATATCGCTTGACGGGTAACGATACTGACATCATCATACAATTATGAAGAAAGAATATGACTTCTCGAAGATGAAAAGGCGGAAGAACCCCTACGCGAAGTATTTGAAGAAGCAGGTGACTCTCCGGTTGGGAACGGACGTGATCGAATACTTCAAGGGCTTGGCTGAGGAAACAGGAATTCCATATCAGAACCTGATTAATCTCTATCTGCGCGAGTGCGCCCACTCACACAAGAAACTAACTCTTAGCTGGGCGTCATAAGCGTGCCGCATGCCGTGACTGCAAATCGTCCCTCGCCGGGGCGCGTCAGTGTCAGTCCGTGTCTTTTTGTCCGTGCCCGTCAGTGTTAATCCGGAGGATTCTTGAGCAGAAGGTGCAACTGGCCGATGAGCTGGGGGAGACAGTCGTAGCGGTTCAGACGCAATCCTAAAGCGCCGCCGCCAGGGTGGAGTTCCACGAAATCGGCGGCCGGGGTCAGGCCGAAGCGGCGGTAAAAGGCCATGCGGATAAACTGCTTCACGTCGTCCGCCTTCGCCTTGTTCAAGTCGATGTGCAGTTGGAAATAGTCGCCCTGTCCGGCGGCGTTCACGCGGACCGCTACGGCGTCGCCGCCGAACGCCCGCTTGAGCATCGCCTCGGCCAGGTCGATCAGGGCCAGGCCTCGGAAGAAGTTCGAGCCTTTGAGACGATCAAATTCGGGAGGATTGTCCGGCGATAGTGATTCGTCGTCGAGGCCGCGATTGTAATCGACCGGCGTCGCGCCGTAGCGTTCGAGCCAGAGATTCAACCGCTCCGGGCCGTCGGCTCCTTTTTCCCAATCAAGCTCACTTTCCATCTTCTCGCGGGTCGGCAGGCTCTCGTAGGCAACGTCCACGCACCGGTCCCCGCGCTGGGACCAGGTGACCTGCTCGATCCAACGATCCGGCTCGTGGATCAGCCGGAAGTTCTTCACCACCTCGCCGAAGAGATACGCCACGATAGCACGCAAGGGGACACCCTTTTCTTCCACGACGTCACCCGAGGCGGTCGTGCGCCGCAAAAGCGGGTCGCGCCATCCGGCGAGCAGCGAGGAGAACATCACCTCGGCGGTCTTGCCGGCCGCGCGCCGACCGAGCCGGTGCACCTCGACAAGCTGATCGACGTACCAATCGAGATTGGCGCGCATACGCTGCTCCAGCTCGGCCTGCGTGACAAGCGGCGGCAACTGGCGCAGGACCGAGCAAATCCAACTGCGACTGGCTAAGCTCAGGTCGCCGTCGGAGATCAGCTCCGGCTCGATCTGCTTGAAGAAGTCGGTATCGAGCGGCAAGCGCGTCAGGATCGCGGCGATCTCGGCGGCCTTGCCCGTCATCTTCCGCATCTCGCCCGTGGTCGGCGGTCCCGAGTCGACGGCTTCGGCGAACGTCCCCCACGACCACCGCCACGCTTCCCGGTCGCGCTCGACGCTATACGGGAAGATCACCTGGAACCGGTCCGTCGGAACCGGGTACGTTCCGAGGACCTGGTAGTTGTCCTTCGGGTTGGAGGAGATCAGCGTTCCCCTTCCGGCCTGTCCCTTCTGCTCGGTGGCCTGGTCGAGCGAGCCGGCCCGCACGCCCGTGCCGTATTCCGCCTGGCACGCCAAGTGCACGAGCAGGTCAGGCGGGATGCCGAAGTCGAACAGCGCGTTGATCGCGTTCTTGACGGCGACGGTGACAGCGGATGAGCTTGAGAAGCCGCCCTGCGGGATGTTGCCCGTCGAGGCCAGGCGAAGGCCCTGGAAGTTGTCGCGTCCGAGCCGCTCCTGGACGCGGGCGCCCAAGTTGCCCGTGCGCAGCGTCCGCATGGAGGCGATGGCGTTGCTGACCAGGGCGAAGGGCCGGCGCATGTTGTTGATGACCCAAAGCGAGGGCGGCGGCAAAGGCTGCTTCTTTCGGCTTCGTTCGCGCAGCTCCTCGTCGCTGAAGTAACCCAACGACAGAAGCACCGTCTCGCTCATGTGCGTGCCGAATTCCTCGTAGGCGTGCAGGTCGAGGACGTCTTCGCCGGGGTACATGATCTCGTCGTCCGACGAGATGAAATTCGTGGTCTCGCGATAGGCCGGGTTGGTCGGGTACAGGTGAATCCGGCGGTCTCCGGCCGGCTGGACGAGCACGACGATCTGCTCCTCGCCGCCCGCGTGGCCGGCCCCGATGGGCATCTGCCAGGCGGGACCGAAGAACCGGCCCATGTCCGGGTGCATGAAGGCGACACGCAAACGCCCGCCGGAGATGCCGATCCCGATGGGGGCGTCGGGCTTGAACGCCAGCTTCATGTGCTCGATGACCGAGGTCAGGTCGCCCAACTGGCGCGCGATGGAGGCGACCTGGCCGAGCGGGCGGTCCGTGGCGATGGCCTTGGCGGCTTCGAGGATCTCCGACTCCTCGGGGAAGAGCGAGCCGCCGGTGGATTCGAGCAGTCCCTCGAGCAGCGCCAGGTCCATCGGGCGGGTGACGTCGGCGCACAACAAATCGTACTCGGGATCGGAGACCGTCGTGGTCATCGTGCGAATGTCACCGCCTTCGTTGCTGATGGACTGGATGATGTCGGTTAGATAGTATTGCCCCTGCGCGTTGGCGTTGGTCAGGTCGCGCAGGTGCCGCATCAGCGTGGCGGCGCGGATGACGTAGAGCGGACAATTGCCCTCGGTCGAGCCTTGCAGCAATTGCTGCGCCAGGCTCTCGCCCTGGGCGGAGATGTCCCGCTCCTCCACGATCTGCACGACCCGGCCGGTGCCGTCCCGCAGCACGCGGCCCTTGCCTCGATCCTTCGGTGGCTCGTACAGCGCGGTCAGAAACGTCAGGTCCGCTTCCTTCGCCCCGGCCCGGTGCACCTCCCATATCCGGCGGAAGACCGACGACGGCACGATGCGGTCGCCCATGCTGATGACCAGTGCGGGGTTTTTCTCCATCAGCGCTGGAACGCTAAATGCCTCGAACGCGGCGAAGGCGGTCCCGCCCGCCGGGTCATCTGAGCGGACATAAATATTGTCGCTTCCGAGCTTGCCCGAGACCTCCTCGTGGCGGTAGCCCACTAAGCAGACGACGGGCGACGGGCTGAAACGCCGAAAGGCATCAATCGAGTGCCGGGCCAGCGGGGTCCCGTGGATGGGCTGAATGCATTTCGGATCGCGTCCGAACCGCGTCCCCTTGCCCGCGGCCAGGATCATCAGCACCGCAGCGTCCGGCCGGACACCGCCGTAGAACGTCTGGCTGTCGGGATTGAGGATCTTCTCGTACCCGGTCGCCGCAACCGCCCTGAGCTTGCTCCTTAGGGGCGGCCGAGCCGCCGATCCTGGTGTCTCTCCGGTTTCCATGAGCGCAAGCATACAGCCGCCGCCCTGCCGCGTCCAGCCCTTTAGCGCGAAACCGGGGCCGGCGCAGGCTCAAACAGAAGCTGGCAACCAATCGCGGCGCGGCATGAGTCATTGGTTATGGCATTTTCGGTAAGACTCGCGCGCTTGGCCGCCGCGTATGTCAGTAGATATAGGTAGATTAGGAACCGAACCGTGAGCAACGGTGCGACGACGTGAATAGAAGAGCGATTTTTTTGAGCGCGCATGCTACTTTGATGCTGACCAGCAGGGCATGGCGCGCTAATGAAAGGGAAACAGATCATGTCAACTGAAGATGAAATCCGTGAAGTATCGAAGCGGTTCTACACGGCGTTGAACAGCATGACCAATGGGGATCCCGACCCGTTGGGAGTCGTCTGGTCGCACGGTGAGACCGTTACGGCTATGCACCCGATTGGCGGCCGGCAGGTCGGTTGGGACGCCGTCA
>JARRQQ010000317.1:0-8478 GCA_037381725.1 Sedimentisphaerales bacterium | reverse complement strand
GAAAGAGTCCAATAACCGACATATCGGATATTTAGGGCGGCCAGTTGAGACGAGTCACCAATTCAGGGCCTTAGAGGCAGTTTTTGCGGCTTCCGTCTTCACTAACGTCCTGTAATGTGCAGGTCGAGCTCGACGGCCGACTCCGCGTGCAGATGCGCCTCGGCTGCGTCGGCGACCATCTCCCCCGAGCGTCGCCGAACGCGGATCGCCAGAAGCGACGTCAACCTGATCGCCGCGATGAGCATAAGGGAGGCCGGTACCATGAGGCAGACGCTACCTCCCCGCCTGATTTTGCAATGGTAAAGAGGAATTATCGTAGCCCATTGCAAAATCGGACAGAGTCTTGATTGCCGTCAAGTGAGGTCAGGTCTATGATCCGGTACCCGTTGGCGGCCATCGACAACGCCACAGTCCGCGTGTTCGAGAACACCTCCTGCATACTCAACGCTCTGAGCCGTCTGTACATTCATGACAGCCAACAGCGTGCGCCCTACGCCCTTGCCAAGAATCGGAGTCGTGACACTCGGTCAATACGTGCTGTACAGTTTGCCGGTTTCGTCTTCTTCGTCTGCCGTTGTGTTGGCCCTGATCGAGCCGGTGTCTTCATCGTATATCCAGCCCACGTCGTTGGCGTCCGCCACTGCGATGGCCGTGCAGCCTTTCCTGGCTCCGACCGGGAGGGGCGGAATATTGCGCACGTACGGACCGTAGATATACGTGTAGTTCTTCGTGGCGTGGACATTGCCCGCTCGGTCCGAGTATTGCGTCAATTGCTCGTTGACGCTCGCCTCACTAGGATAGGTATCAACGTGCTCAGCCGCGTAGAGGTCGATGGCATTGCGAAGCAACGCCAAACTGCTGCCAAGAGCTGAATCGGCAGCGCTGCGCGTCCCCCGGCTCAAACGAGGAATGCCGATCGCCGCGATGATGACGAGGATCGTGACTGCAATGACCAGCTCAAGTAAGCTGAACCCTCTGGTACGTGTGCTTCTGGTACTAGCCATCTCACTGCCTCTCCACTGACACGTTTTGTGGTCTTGGTTCTTGAGAGCTGCCTGCCGCTATATCTGTATCGGAGGATTCTTGATCTTAGTTAACCTGCATCGAACACGTCGGTTCGGATTTCGTCGTTGTTGACCTGGAAATGGACAAAACAAGTAGGAAAATGCCCATCCGGCGCCCATATCGGCGAGCGCCTGGCGAAGTCTGTCAAGAAGAACCACACATGGCGTGTAATCCCCCCTGCTCTCAATGCTGATAGGCACCAAACGTCACAGGGCGCCGGCGAAAATCTTGCCGGCCTGTATATCGCCGACCGTCAGAGAACAATCAGTGAACAACCCGGTCAGCGTTGCCAAACAGTCGAGCACGTTCACGAGGTAGCCGCTCGATTCCCTCGCGGCCGCCAGGTTGCAGTAAACCGGACCGAAGCATTCGGCGTTGGCCTCGATCACCACGGACGGGATTCCCGACACCATGCGCTCCAGCCGATGAAATTCGTCGTTCGTAACATTGAGGTGCCTGGTGGTCGCCGCTGAGTTGTGCTCGCCTTGACTTTGGCAAGACAGCCACTTTTTATCGGATCCGCCCGGGCTTGCATGTCCTCTCGGGCAATCTTCTTAAAGTCGGCTTTTCAAAGTGCCGATGGTGTCGAACATGAAGCAAACCACCAACCGACGAAAGGCGCCGCGATTGCGGTACCGCGTAACCGTGCGGTTTTCGGACGCTTCCACGGGCCGCGGGGTGACGTCCGAAGGCCAAATGCTGGACGTCTCCAGCGGAGGCCTAGCGTTCAGGTGCTACGCGGACGAAAGCTGTCCGCATGAGGGCCAGCAGTTGGTGACTCAATTCAGCATCCCGAATTCCGAGGTGCAGGGCCGCCCGAAGATGCAATTTGCCCGCATCGGGTGTGTTCTTAGAGTTCAGCAAGTCAATCCGTCCCTGCGTAACGTCGCCGTGCGTTTTGACGAACCCCTCCCTGTCGGGAAGGTATTCTTCGATACCATCGGGCTGTTCTTCTCCACTCCACAAGACCGGGCCGCAGTCACCGATGGCAGGCCCGACGCCGACAAGGACTCGTTGCTCGGACCGATGTTGGAGCAGCGGATCAGGGAATTAGAACATGAGGTCGCAGAGCTCAGGCAGTTGCAACGCCGTCATGCGCAGTCCGTCAAGACAGCCTCGTCTTGAAGCTCGTGGAAGATCCCCAGTCATTGATTCGACAAGTCCTTCAATAGGCGACCGCAACAGCCCTGCGGAGCCCAAAACCACATCATCCATCCACACAGCTCTCTGGCAAAAACCGGGACCATATTTGCATTGACACGCAGCGTATGCGCCGTCAATATATTGGGACGTTGAGCATGGGTGGGAAGACCTCGCTCCCAACCGGACCGGTCGAAGCAGTGGCCCGCATTCCCGGAGGCCACCATGAGAAATGTCAGATCATGGCTCGCCTTAAAGCCGGGACTATGAAAGGAAGGTCAGATATGGCACAAAAGACAGTTAAACCCCGGAAAAAGCGTATTCTGCTCGCGGTTCCAGCCGTCATCGTTCTGCTTGCTCTTCTGTTTCCGCTGAGCAATCTTGTCTTTCCTCCGCAGAGGCCCGCGCTGTCCGCTGCGAAAATGCAGGACGTGTCTTTTCAGAAAGCCGGACCCGTGCTGCAGCACAAGTGCGTGGACTGTCACTCGGCGCACACGGCCAAACCCTGGTATTTCTCAATGCCCGTGGCCAAGGCCATGATATCCAAAGACGTTGACGCGGGAGTTGAGGCATTGGATTTTACCGACGCGCTGTTTACAGATGACGGCGCCTTTTCACAGATTCAGTTGGCCAAGATTGAGTCTGTCATGTACACGGGCACCATGCCGCCTACGCGATACGTCGTGATGCACTGGAACGCCTCGGTCAGCCAGAGCGACAAAGACAACATCCGTTCCTGGGTAAAAGACGTCCGGGCGAAAAAGTACGCGTCGCCGAACGTCGCCAAGACTTTCGCCGGAGAGGTCGTGCAGCCGATCCCCTTAACCGTCTCGGTAGATTCTCGGAAGGCGGAATTGGGAGATAAGCTCTTTCACGATAAGCGCCTGTCGGGAGACGACACGCTTTCCTGCGCCAGTTGTCACGATCTGAACAAAGGCGGTACCGACCAGAAGCAGTTCAGCACGGGAATCAACAACCAGCTTGGCGGCGTCAACGCGCCGACGGTATTCAACTCGTCTTACAATTTCCTTCAGTTCTGGGACGGGCGGGCCAACGACCTGGCCGAACAGGCCGACGGACCCGTGAATAATCCCATTGAGATGGGTGCCGACTGGGAACAGGTCATTCCCAAAATCAAAGACGATGAATATTACACGAAGGCATTCAGAGACCTCTATTCCGACGGCATGACGGAGAAGAACATTCGCGACGCCATCGCCACGTTCGAGACGACGCTGATTACGCCCAATAGTCGCTTTGACAAGTACCTCATGGGCGACAAAACCGCAGTAGACGCCGAGGAGATTCGCGGGTATCAGACCTTTCTGACCGCCGGCTGCACATCGTGTCATTTTGGCGTCACGTTGGGGGGAACGCATTTCGAGAAGATGGGCCGTAAGCAAGACTATTTTGGAGATCGCGGAAAGATCGTCGAGGCGGACGAGGGCAGGTTCAACGTAACTAAGAAGGAGCCGGACCGCTACAAATTCAAAGTCCCCACCTTGCGAAACCTGGCGGTGAGTTATCCGTATTTTCACGATGGACAGACAAAGACTCTTCCCGATGCAATCGACAAGATGGCCAAATACCAGCTTGGCGCGCCGTTGAACGCCGGACAGGTGAAGGATATCGAGAAATTTCTGCTAGCCCTGACCGGCGAATATGACGGCAAACCGTTGCTGGAAACCAAGCCCGGCATTTGAAACGTCGCGCCGGCCGCGTGCCGCAAATCGTAGTGAGTGAAAGGAGCGTTTTATGAACGTCAAGAGGATTCTCTGTTTCGTTGTTCTTGCGTCTGCCGCCGTGTCCGTCGGTCTGGCCAGAGATCGACAGAAGACCGAATGGACGCCACTGTTCGACGGCAAGACCTTGAACGGGTGGTCGGTCCACAGCGGCTTTGCCAAATACAACGTTGAGGACGGCGCTATCGTCGGCACGACCGTCAAGGGCAGCCCCAACTCGTTTCTCTGCACCGACCGGGAGTATGGCGATTTCGTCCTCGAATTCGAAGTGCTGCTGGATCCCAGGTTGAACTCGGGCGTGCAAATACGCAGCAAGATCGCCAAGGCCGAAAAGGTCTTTGTCTTCAGCGGACGCGACGGCGCGCCTCAAAGACGAGTGATACCACCGGACCGCGTCTACGGCTATCAGGTGGAAATCGCCACCGAGAAAGCAGGTTCTTCCGGGAGTATCTACGACGAGGCCCGTCGCGCCTTCATGCTTGCCAGCACGACGTCGGACCCGGCCGCAAGCAAGGCGTTCAAAGACGGTCAATGGAACAAGTTCCGCGTCGAATGCAAGGGTGAGAGGATCAGAACGTGGATCAACGATGTTCCTTGCGTCGATCTGAGGGACGGGATGACGAGCCGGGGCATCATCGGTCTTCAGGTGCATGGCGTGGGAGACGCCGGTCCGTATGAAGTGCGATGGCGAAATATTCGTATCCAGGCGGCCGATGAAGGCGTTGAGCCGCCGGTCATCTCCAACCGGACGCGGGTTCTGCAATGCACGCCGGCCTGGACGGGGCCACGAATGGAGGACGGCCGGCCTCGCGTTCCGGATGACATTCTCAAGAGAATGAAGAACGTATCCGTCACACAAGCCTGGAGTATTGTCCGAGGCGCGGGCTATCGTAACTGCTACGAAAACGCCGCCGGCTGGACGATTATGAATCCTGATGAGGCGATTGTCGGGCGAGTGCTGACCGCCCAATACATGCCGTCGCATCCCGACTACAACAGTGGCATCATGCGCCGGGGCCGGGCCGAAGGCCGGATTGGAGGCTCCAATTCCTGGCCGATTGACATGCTGAAAAAGGGTGACGTCTACGTCGCAGACGGTTTCGGCAAGGTCGTTGACGGGACCCTCATCGGTGACAATCTCGCAAACGCCATTTACGCCAACTCGGGCAACGGCGTCATCTTCGACGCAGGCGTCCGCGACTTGGAGGGCATTGAAGAGATCAAAGGATTCAATGCGTGGTACAAAGGCGCAGACCCAAGCTTCCTACGTGAGGTCATGCTGAGCGCCATCAACGTTCCGATCCGCATCGGCAAAGCGGTAGCTTGTCCCGGCGACGTCGTGCTCGCCAAACGCGAGGGCATCGTCTTCATCCCCGCACATCTGGCCGAAAAGGTCGTGGTGGATTCCGAGGCCATCATGCTGGCTAAACTCGAAAACTCGGAACTGGTGACAGTTCGATTGACTGTTGAAAGGATGGCATGAACCTCCCTTCGCCTGTATGCAAATAGTCAAGAGCATCGTAGGGTGGGGCTTGCCCTACCGTTCCTTTTGGCACGGAGACAGACTATGCAGAACAAATACAAGGACCCGTCACGACCCGGGTGTTCCCGACGTTCCATGCTCAAGAGCATCGGCGCAGGCACCGTGGGCCTGAGCCTGGCGCACATGATCGGCGCGCCCATTGAAGAACAGGTTGCCTTCGCCACGCAAAACATTCGGCGAAGCTCCAGCCCCACGCAACTGAAAATCACCGATCTGCGCGTGGCAGTGGTATCGCGAGCGCCGATGCGCTGCCCGTTGATTCGCATTGACACCAACCAGGACATCTGTGGCTACGGCGAGGTCCGCGACGGCGCCAGCGAGCGCTATGCTCTGATGCTCAAGAGTAGGTTGCTGGGCCAAAACCCGTGCAACGTGGAGCGAATTTTCAAACGGATCAAACAGTTCGGACATCATGGGCGCCAGGGCGGCGGGGTTTCAGGCGTAGACATCGCCCTGTGGGACCTGGCGGGTAAGGCCTACGGCGTCCCCGTCTATCAGATGTTGGGCGGTCGATACCGCGACCGCGTCCGATTGTATGCGGATACACCGGATGGGAGCGTGACGGGCTTGAAAAAGAGAATCGAGCAGGGATTCACGTTCTTGAAATATGATTGCGGCATCCGGAATATCCGAAACGTCCCCGGGGCGTTGACCTATCCAGCGAAAGATACCAACTGGTACGGCAAGCACCCGTTCACGGGCATTCAACTGTCGGACAAAGGAGCGGCGTTGCTGGGCGAGCGTTTTGCCAAGGCCCGCGAAATCGTGGGTGTCGAGATCCCGATTGCCTCGGACCACTTCGGCCATATCAGTGTCAATAGCTGCATCAAATTGGGTAAAGCCCTCCAGCCGTACCAGCTCGCCTGGCTTGAGGACATGGTTCCGTGGGAGTATACGGACATGCTCAAAGAGATCAAGAATGCGATTGACGTCCCGCTCCTGACCGGCGAGGACATTTACCTTCTCGACGGCTTCAAGCCGCTAATCGATGGGCGCGCCGTGGATATGGTTCATCCCGACCTCGCGACGGCCGGCGGCATCATGGAAACCAAGAAGATCGGCGACTACGCCGAGCAGGCGGGGATCGCTATGGCGATGCACTTTGCCGGCACGCCCGTCTCCTTCATGGCCAACCTGCATTGCGCCGCGGCTACGGAGAACGTCATGGCCCTGGAGCTTCACTCGGTTGATGTCCCCTGGTGGCAGGACATGGTGACGGATATCGACAAGCCGCTTTACGCCGACGGCTTCGCTCGCGTGTCGGAAGGCCCTGGCCTGGGAATTGAATTGAACCTCGACGTCGTCAAGGAGCACCTCTCGCGCGGCCAGGACTTGTTCGCTCCGACCGAAGAATGGAACCGGGACCGCTCCAACGACCGCCTGTGGAGCTAGGGAGATTTATGATTTATTATTTATGATTTACTATTGATAAGCGCCCCTCGGCGAAGCCGCAGTCATAAATCATAAATATGAAATAGTAAATGAGAAAGTTATGAAAGCTGAACGCTCGTTTTTAGACTACTTCAAATTCGTATTCCTGGTTTGTCTGGCGGCGGTGATCGTTATGCTGGTCAGTGGTCGCCGGGCTGCTCTTGGTCCGGCTCTCATCGCCATGTTCGGCTCGCTGGCCCTCTATTTCATGGGCCATCGCGTTCTCAAGAGCTTCGCCTTCACCATCTGGGTCTTTGCATTCGTCAGCGCCTCGATGGTCTATCCCAGTGCGTTCATGAGCTGGTTCGGCTTCGACTTGGGAGTCCTGATTGTTCCTCTGATTCAGATCATCATGTTCGGTATGGGGACCACATTGAGTGTAGCGGATTTCGGCCGGGTCTTCAAAATGCCCTGGCCGGTCTTCGTCGGTTTCGTCTTGCAGTTTTCGGTCATGCCGCTGACTGCCCTGGCTCTGGCGAAGGCATTTGGGTTTAGCTCAGAAATTGCGGCGGGTATCGTGCTGATCGGGTCGTGTCCCGGAGGTGTCGCCTCGAACTTGATGACCTATCTGGCCGGCGGAAACGTAGCACTATCCGTCACGATGACGTCCTGCTCGACCCTGGTCTCACCCGTCATGACGCCTTTCCTGATGGACAGGCTGGCCGGACAGTTCATCCAGATCGAATTCCTGAAGATGATGTTCGGAATTATCAATATGATTATCGTGCCGATCGTGGCCGGACTAATCGCGAATCGTATCCTATACAGCCGACACAAGATCTTCGCTTCCGGTAGAGTGCTCGCACTGCTTGGAACAGCCGCCATACTGCTCGCTACCGGGATGATTCTCTGGGCACCGCGAGCCGTCCTCACCTATGGCAATGCCTCCTTGCAAAAAGATGGTTTTGTCGTCGGGCTTCTTCTAATCGGGATAGTGGCGCTGGCCAAGCTCGTCATTAGCTTATTGCTAAAGGGGCCTGAGAATTGGATGAATAAGGCATTGCCTATCGTATCCATGGCGGGGATTTGCTACATCATCGCCATCATCACGGCCCGCTCCAGGAACGACCTGATGACGGTCGGGCCTTACCTGATCGGGGTCTCGATCATCCTCAACTTCGTCGGGTACATCCTCGGCTATTTGCTTGCCCGCGTCGGGCGCCTCGACGAAAGCTCGTGCCGAACGGTCGCATTCGAGGTCGGTATGCAGAACGGCGGGATGGCTTCGGGCCTGGCCATGAACGTACTCAAAAGCGCCCCGGCCGCTCTGGCGCCAGCCATCTTCGGCCCGTGGATGAACATATCGGGCTCGGTCCTGGCTACGTGGTGGCACCGCAAGCCGGTCGGCAAACGCCCCGATGTAGAGGAACAGCCCGAAGTGCTAATGAGTTCTGAAGAAGCTACTTAAATGCCAAGGAGATTGGAATGAATCGGCGTAATCTCATGAAGGGAGCCGGGCTGGCGGTAGCAGCCAATGCGCTGGGGATTAGCTCGAAAAGCGATGAGGCAATCGCTAATACCTATTCGGAGGTGACGAAAGGACTGCCTCCTCTGAAA
>JARRQQ010000316.1:0-5538 GCA_037381725.1 Sedimentisphaerales bacterium | reverse complement strand
GCTCTGGAAAAGGATCTGCACGAGCACATCCACCTCGAGAACAACATCCTGTTTCCCAAAGCTCAGGCGCTTCAGGTCTGATTGTAGCTTTTGCGAACGTCAAAAGATGTCCATCAAGGGCATTCGGCGCTTGCTTCGCATGGAATCAGTTGTTTTGATGACAGGGTAGCGGTCATTGAAGAACCAATAGCCGTCTCTATTCTCTATTGGTTGGATATAGGGCTGAGTGTCGGTGGGGAGTCATACTGGTGCAGACGGTCTGTTTAGGTCTGATTATACCGGTGATGGTGGTCGGGCCGGGGCGCGACTCTTCCGAATACGTGCGCATCGAAAGACTATCCGAACGGATGGTTCTGGCCTATTGGATGGGGACGGGACGGTGCAATCTGACCGCGATTCAGTCGCAAAAGGGGCTGGCGATCGTCGATACGGAAATGTCGCCGCGGATCATGGCGCCGATCAAAAAGCGGATCGAACAGGTGTTCAGCCGGGATGACTGGGCTTACGTCATTAATACACACGCCCACATGCATCACACCGGCGGCAACTGCCTTTTCAAGGGCGCAACCGTCGTGGGGCATGATAACCTGCCCGAAGATATGCAATGGCTGGTAGACAAGCAGACCGATCCCGAGCGTAAACGCAAAGACCTCAACCGTGCGGCCGAGACCCTTCGCAATCTGCGGGCCGTTCTACCCCGCGTCCGGGGAAACCGCCCGGCTACCCGCATGATTCGCGGCGAGATCAGGTTTTGGCAGTTGTATATGCAAGACATGAAAGAGGGCTATGAGGTGGTCAAGCCCTCGTTGACGTTCGCCGACAGGCACACCTTGGATCTGGGCGACCTCAAGCTGGAGCTGGTTTTCTTCGGCAAAGGGCACAGTATCTCCGACATTCTGATCTACATCCCGGAAGAAAAGGTACTGGTCACCGGCGCGATCGTCTACCAGCGGGGCCATTTGCCCGAAATCGGGGAACAGTCGCAATTGCAAGACGTGAACCGCTTTTTGACGATCCTGGACTCGTTTCTGGCCGAAGACGCGCAGATCGACCACGTGGTCCCCTCGCACAGCCCGCCATTGCTCAAGAGCGATCTTGCTCCCGTACGGGACTATTATCAGAAGATGCTCACGGGCATCGCACAAGCCCGGCGGGAAGGGCTGACGCTTGAGCAGGTCACGGAGCGTTTCGCCGTGCGGAGGGCGTTTCCCAACTTCCGCGAGCCGCAACGCGGCCAGTGGAATTACGGTATGCAAGAACGCAATATAAGAAACCTCTGGCGCATCCTGAGCGAGCAACACCAACCATTACAAACGGAGCGCAAAGGGCAATAGTGCCCTCTGTCGTATGAGAAGGAAGGAAATATGCCCAAACAAGACCCATTTGAAATTTCCTTGGCCCAATGGTCCTGGCATAAGAGGCTCTTTGGTGAAGCGGAGCCGAAATTGGATCATCTCGACTTCATAGAAGAAGCCAGCGCCCTCGGCATCGAGGCGGTCGAATACGTCAACATCTTTTTCAAGGACAAGGCTGAGAACGTGAAGTACCTGGCCGAGATGAAGAAGCGTGCCGACGACCGGGGCATCAGGTCCGTTCTAATCATGTGTGACGACGAGGGGGACCTCGGCGACCCCGATACGCGCCGGCGTGTCCAGGCCGTTGAGAATCATTATAAGTGGGTGCATGCCGCCAAGTATTTGGGCTGCCACTCGATCCGGGTCAACGCTTACTCGAAAGGGTCGTACGACGAGCAGCTCAAGCTGGCCGCCGACGGGCTGCGCAAACTCAGCGAATACGCCGCGGAGCACGAACTCAATGTGATCGTCGAGAACCACGGCGGCTTGTCGTCCGATGGCGAGTGGCTGACCGGCGTGATAAAAGAGGTGAACCTGTCTAATTGCGGAACGCTACCCGACTTCGGCAACTTCCCACCCGAGATCGACCCGTATGAAGCGGTCGAAATGATGATGTCCTACGCCAAGTCCGTCAGCGCCAAGAGCTACGATTTCGACGAAAACGGCGAGGAGACCAGGATTGACTACCGCCGGATGATGAAGATCGTCCTCGACGCCGGCTACAAGGGCTTCGTCGGGATCGAATACGAAGGGGAGAGACTCAGCGAAACTGAAGGCATCGTAGCCACAAAGAAGCTGCTGGAAGAAATCCGCTCAGAACACACGGAGGTCTGAGCCGTATCAGGAGCGATCCGCCTGGTTGGCAAGACAGATTCGGGCGTTCCTCTTCAGAGCTTCCAGGCCCAAACGCTTGATCGGAGAATCAGCGAATTCCGCATCAAATGCCTCGGCAGTCAAATCCAAAATTCTCTGAAGATCGAGCTCCACCCTGTCGGGATAGAATCTGAACTCCTTGTTGACACGTGCCGGAGCGATCTGCTGATAGGGACATGCAAGGATACACTCCTCACAACCGAAGAGTCTGTCGCCCATCCTTATGGCCATACCCGATGGAATCGGGCCTTTGTGCTCAATCGTCAAATAATTGATGCACCGGCTCGCATCGAACTGCCCATCGGATCGCAAAGCCCCGGTGGGACAGGCATTGATGCATTTCTTACAGTCCGAACAATCCGCTGCAATCGGCTTATCCGGCTGTAGTTTCAAATCGGTGATGATCTCGCCCAAAAATGTTTGAGAGCCGAGGTCCGGGTTGATGAGCATGTGGTTCTCGCCGACAAAGCCCAAGCCGGCCCGAACTGCCAAAGCCCGCTCGGCCACGGGCGCCGAGTCCACACACACCTTGAACTTCGCCCCGCCGCCGGCAAGGGCACTGATATGGTCAACGAGCTTGTACAATCGAGCCTTTATGAAAGGATGGTAATCCTCGTATTGGGCGTAGGTAACCACCTTTCCCACCGGCCCAGCCTCAGTAACCAGGTGCGATACGCTTTTCCCAGGCTTGTAACTGAGGCCAACAATGATGACCGACTGTGCACCTTCCAAGAGTTCCGCCGGGCTGAGGCGCTTCGATACATTTCGGCGCATATACTCCATCTGGCCCGCGTAGCCGGACTTCAGCCACTCGGTCAGAATCTTCGTCTGTGCGGCGTCTATCGGCGAGGCGTCCGTTATTCCGACCAGATCGAAACCTAATTCACTTGCTTTTTCTTTTATATCAATGGATAGATTCAAGAAAGCCCTCAGATTGAATCCGGCTGCATCTTTCCTTTATTTCTTGAGATCGACCCACCGCCGCGATTATACTAAAATCTCAAGAAGGTGGAAACGCTGATCCGTCAGATGAAAGGCCGAAGCGATGGTCACAAATAGGGAGCCAATCGAAGATCTCTGCCGGGAGCTTCCGTCCGAAACGAAAGAAATGCTGGACCGCGCCGTTGCGAGCGTCGTATCCGTCAAGAAGGCCGGTGGCAAGGTGGTCGTCGTGACCGGAAGCGGCCCCAATCTCCACGAGGGCGTGACGACACTCATTGCCGAGCTCATTCACAAAGGCGTCATAGACGGCGTAACGACCAGCTCCGCGGTCATCGCCCATGAAATGGCCGGGGCGCTCGAGGAGGTCAAGCGAGTGGATGGTCTGCAATTAGGGCTTCCCCAGACGATGCTTCCTCGCGGCAACACGTTCGAGGCCACTCTGATGACGGCCGAGGGGTTGGAACAGCTCAAGAAGGAGATGCTGATCGACACCGAGCTGCTGGACAAGGTGCTCTCGCTCGACGGAAGCATCATCATCAAAGCCGCCGGGAATATGGCTTATCCTTTGGGATTGCGAACGGAAAAGTTGGCCAGGGAGATACTTTTCATCGCAAAGAGCAAGGGCGTACCTTTCGAGCAGGTGGCGGGCGCGGGGGCGGATGCTCACACGATGCTCGGAGCGGCTTATGCCAAAGGCATCCCGATCCTGGTCACAATACCACAATTAGTCGGTGGCGGGGTGGTCGGCCTGGCCATCGGGGACTCTATTTCCATCACGGAACGGGCGACGAAGGTGGCCCGGATGCTCCAGTCGGCGGACGTCATCATCGAATCCGGCGTGGCTCTGACCCAGGAGGTCCACGACGGTCCGTTCGAGACTTACACGGGGCACGGCCTCTGGTCTCAGTGGGAAGGCTATGCTACCTACAGTCTGAAAGACAAAACGTTGATACGCATCGATCTTGACCCGAGCTTGAAAAAGGCCTGGGAATTCGAGAAGCAGTCGAGCACGGTGCAGGCCGCGATAGACCAGGGATTGCCCAAAACCAAACTCATGTCGATTCCTTTCCGGATGGAAATGTCCGGCTTTGCCAGGCTGGAGAAGAGCATCCCGGTCGTCGCGGATTTAGGCGTCGTCTGGCCCATCATCGCGCTTCGCCTGGAACAAGAGCTTGGAATATCCCTCGATTTTATCTCCTACCCGCAGCAGAGCCCGGAAGGGCAGCAAATGCGCAAATGGGTCGTCGAGAACGTTCAGCCCATCGTAAAGCAAAAGCTGTTTCAGTAGAAAATTCGAAGAGTCCAGTCATGAGAGAGAGTCACCTTTTCTACTTGTCCACCATCCTGTTATTGCTCCCCGCATCGAGCTGCCGTAGCAACAACAATCTTGAAATGCATAGAAAGGCGATGAAAGCTTCGCCCGGCGTTGTCCTGAGTGAGTTCATATTCGAGCAAGCCCCCTTCGCTCAATGTCACGCATCGACGATCGCCGAGACAGTACACGGCCTGGTCGCGGCGTGGTTTGGCGGGAGCAGAGAAAGCAACCCGGACGTGGGCATCTGGCTCTCGCGTCGCGGGCCGGGCGGATGGTCGCCCGTGGAAAAGGTCGCCGACGGTTCGGAACTCTCGGGCAGGCAGGTGGCTTGCTGGAACCCGGTCCTGTTCCAGCCGAAATCCGGTCCCCTCGTGCTGTTCTACAAAGTAGGCGACGACGAGCCGGAATGGTGGGGCGAGTACAAGACCTCCAGCGACGGCGGCAAGACCTGGTCGAAACCAACCCGGCTGCCCGACGGATTCTTGGGCCCGATCAAGAACAAGCCCGTCCAATTGCCGGACGGCTCGATTCTCAGCCCTTCGAGCATCGAGTCCTACGGCAAGAATCGGGAGGTTTGGAAAGCGCATCTCGAATTATCGCGGGACTTGGGGCGGACCTGGGAAAAAATCGGACCGCTCAACGATGGCACGCAACTCAACGTGATCCAACCTTCGATCCTGATCTATCCCAACGAAAAGATGCAGATTCTCTGCCGGACGGAACATGCGGGCCGGATCTGTCAAGCGTGGTCCACTGATATGGGGAAGACGTGGAGCAATATGAGCCTCACGGAATTGCCCAATCCCGATGCCGGCATTGATGCGGTTATGCTTGACGATGGAAGAGCGTTGCTGGTTTACAACCACAGCGCGCCGCACGGCAGAGATCGTGAGCTTCTGAATGTGGCCGTGTCCTCCGACGGGAAGAAATGGTACGCGGCGCTGGTGCTGGAAGATCAACGAGGAGAGTATTCCTACCCCGCCGTCATCCAGACGTCCGACGGTCTGGTTCACGTCACCTACACCTGGAGGCGAAAGCGAATCAAGCACATCG
>JARRQQ010000315.1:0-9053 GCA_037381725.1 Sedimentisphaerales bacterium | reverse complement strand
CCGGTCACGCCCGACGCGGCGACCCAGTTGTACTTGCCGTGCACACGCAAGCTGTTCTGACGGAACCAATGAGGCTGATCGCATTCGACTCGAACGGGCACGTCGGGTGACGGCCCTCCGACGCTGGGGAACTCCAGCCACAGCGTGCCGTTGTCCGCGTAGCGATTGCCCGGCGCGCCGAGATTTATTCCCACCTGCCTGACCGCTTTCGGCTCACTCGGAGACCGGTAGTAATCGAACGTCCAGTACGCCACTTCGGGCATGGGAACCAAGGCGAGCGAAGCTTGATTCTGGTAGCTGCAAGTGCAGGTGCGCGTGTAATCCGGGGCGTTCATCACGCCGTCGGCGATGATGAGGTTCGACGTGCAGCCGGACTTGAAGCCGCCGATGCTGGCTGTACCCTGGCCCGCGGTCAGGTCCACAAACGCTCCGGAGGCCGAGCGGAACGTCAGCAGATTTTCGCTGGCGATAGCGGTATTGCATCCCTTGAAGCGGATCCAGGTCCAGGGAATCGTCTCGCCGGTCATCGGATGTTTGCGCGTGACGGTCTCGCCGGTCAACAGGTCGAAGACTCTCGCCTCAGCCGCGGCCGACGCGCTGCCCCCGCCGGTCTGCGTGATGATCCAACTGTGGTGGAGTAGCGGGGGGCCTTTGTAACTGTCGTCGGTCCGCCAGAGGACCTTGCCGTCCGATGCCCTGTAGGCGGTCATTCCCCTGTCCGCCTCGTCCGCCGCCCGGTCGCCGGACCGGCTGCTCGCCTCGAGCAGAACGTCGTGCTCGGCGGAATACGCTAACCACGTTCCGAAAACACCTTCCGTCGCCTTCCAGACCGGCTTTCCCGTCCTCGCATCTAACGCATACAGCGTGCGTTCACTGTCCGAGTGCAGTCCTCGACGTCTGAGGTAGGCAAGTTTGGCCTGGGTCAGCCCGTCGATGCAGAAGACTTTGTCGCCGCTCGCGATGACGGTGTTGTGGCGGAAGGAGTACTGCGCGTCGCGTTTCCAGAGAATCTTGCCCGTGTGCCGATCCATCGCCACGAGCATCTTGCTGCTCGATGCGTACTCGGCGTTGGCCGTTACTCCGGAAATGTCACTCCAGCCCGAAGGGACGCGCTTCTTTTCCGTGTCGGGTGGCCCTTCCCGTCGAGCGACAAGATATGGATCGAGCGTGAAGTCGCTGCTGTCAACGCCGTCGTTATGTCCCTCGATAGCTAACACATTCACGCCTTTACGCAGAAGGTTACTATGCTCGTTGATGCGAAAATAGACGTGACCTTTGGCCTCATGGCTCTTGATGCCACTGGCGCCGGCTCCGCGACCTTTGCCGACCCCTACCCTTAGAGCCTCCTTGCCGTTCAGGTAAGCGATGAAGGCATCATCATAGTTGATCGCCACGCCTAGCTCGAGGATGTCTTCTACATCTGACAGATTGAATGACTTGCGTATGTACACGGCCGTGTAGTGGCCTTTCATGTCCTCCAGCGGCGTTTCGTCGTCGTCATCGCCGAATCCGAAGCCTGCGGACGCCGTCTTCCAGCCTTCAGCGTCGAAGTCCGGCTGTGTCCATCCCTCGTCCGGCTGCGCGCCCGCGAGATATTGCCAATCGGCGCCTCTTTTGATAATCGGCTGCATACCCTCGGGCAGCTCTCGTCCAACTTTCGGTTCTCTTAGTGGGATGTGGAGCGGCGAGGCGGTTGCGAGCAGCAGGTCATCCTGGACCGCGAGGGCGCCCCAGCGCGGCTTGTCTTCGCCCGGCATCGAGAATTCCTCGATTGTCCGGCCCGTAGCCGGGTCGAGCATGTGAATCGTATCACCGTAGACTAAGTAAACCGCATCCGAGACAGTGACATAGTTGCTTCCAATTTCGTTCGCGCCCGGCTGGTGAGACGTATTGTCGTAATACTTGCCCACGTCCTCAAAGTCTCTTTCCCACAAGAGCCGGCCCGTATAAACGTCCACCGCGCGGAGCATGTTCCGTCCTTCGATGAACAGCCGGCCTCCGACGACCTGGGGCGAGGGCCCGTGACCATGGCGAGGCAGGACCTTGTCGTTCGACGGGCCGCCGAACCACAGGAGGCCGAGCGGAGCTTTGACGCTCTTGTCTTTCGACGTCACGGTATTGGCGGCGTCGGCGTATTGATGCGTCCAGTCGGCCGAGCCGGGCAGAGCGCCGGTTCGGCTCAGCGTGAGCAGTCTGCCCGAGCTGGTGACTTTACTGCCGGGTAAGTCCAGTTTGGTTACCCGCCTGACAATGCCAGCGTGTCTACTTCTCGCTATTGAGAAACAGGCCGTGCCGCCGTAGGGACGGAGCGAGTGGAAGACGCGATCGAGGAACAAATCGTGCTTTTGAGAGCCGGCGGCTTTGAGGTCTTCCGATACGATCAGATTCGCCATGTAGGGAGGAAGCTGCATAGTCGTGATATCGCCGACGTGCACCGCGGCGCGGGTTCCATACAGTCCCGCGTCATCGAGCTTTCGACGCATCGTCGCGACCTTCCCGGCGTCCGGATCGAGCGCGACGATATGGAGCTGCGATTGATTGACCAGCTCGCTGAGCAGCTCACCCGTGCCAAGGCCGAGCAGCAAGCAATAGCCTTCTTTTTGATCCGTCGCCTGCAAAATCTGTGTGGCCCTGTTCTTCCATCGCCGGCTCGTGGCCGCAAGAGGCTCGGCGTTCAAACCGTAGTGTTTCGGCTCTGTTTGTGCGCCTGAAAAACAATAGATGCTCCCATCGAGCGTCGTCACAAACAGCTTGCCGTTGGCAGCCGCCATGCTCCAGACTTTGCCGTCGACCTTCGCTTGCCACGAAACGACTGGCTCGGCGCCGTCCCCGGGGACATCGACGACTGCGATACGCCCTTGGTCGCCTTGACTGCAATACAGACGCGAGCCGGCTTTCACGTGGACTCTGCCGCCTTCGCCCAGGATTCTCGCTTGCCACAAGCCTGTCGCCTTCTTGGCGCCGGGTTCGAGCTTGTAAGCCACAATCGCGTCATTTCTCTCGCCAAAGATGACGTCGTCCTCGACGACTGAGGTTGCCCCCTTGGCTACGGCAATGCCGTCGGAGAGCTTGTGCACTGCTCCGCGGTTGAAGAAATAATCACCCGACGCGACGACCTCGCACGTGCCGGCCTTGCCGTACTTGTTCAGGTGGAAATAAAGAAACTCTCCCGTTTTGCGGTCGTAGGCTGCCGGCACGGAGCGTCCGCCCGATAGGAGCAGCTTGTCCTCCGTGGCCACCATGTAGCCTTGCGGCGCCACTCCGGCGAAGGCGGGGCTCGTATGAGGCTGCATGAGATAGATCGAGCCGCTGCCGCTGTTGTCCCAGACGATCCGGCCGGTCTCCGCGTCCATCGCGTAAATGAAGGTGCCCATGAAAGGCCAGATGCTCGCGGCGAAGTAGATCGTGTCCCCGTACAGCACCGGGCCGCCCCGCACGGGCCACATGCCGATCAGCCGATGATTGCCGATTACCTTGTTCGTGGCGGGGCCTGCCAGAAACTTGCGGATCAGTTGTCCAGGCAGTAGAGGTATCCATCGTCCGAGGCGACGTAGAGCTTGTTCTTATAGACCACCGGCGCGAATCGCACGGGACCATCGGTGTAGAAACGCCACTTCTCGACCCCGGTCTGTGTGTCATAAGCCGTCACCCGGTCGGCCACCATCGAGCCGATGAAGAGGGTCTTTCCCGCGACCACGGGTTCGTAAGAGGCGTCGAATTGCAGCCGATCCTGACTTTCCGGCCAGGCGGGCGTTGGGCGGGCCAACTTGCGGGTCCATTGCAGATGTAGTTGTGCCGGCAGCTCTTCGGGCGTGGCGGCCGAGCGCCCCGCGTCGTATCGCCACGTCGGCCAATCGTGCGCGCCGGCGACCGCGACACCAAGCCCGCAACAGACAAGGACCAGCAGACAATAGCGAGAGTTGATCGGGCCGCTGAGCTTCAGGGTCTGTCGTGGTCTGCAAGTCTTGTCCAACATTAAGTGAGCTCTCCACCAGCCGGCAATTGGGTACGGGTTCGATTACCCGCAGGATCACGATAGACGTGTAGGATTCACCCCGCGATCAGACTTCTCGTACGCATCATTTTTCGATCATTCCAAAACCTCTAATTCGACAAGTTTACCAAATCACACCCTCGTTTTCAAGTCATTTCGGCTACTTCTGAATCCCCGCGCGCCGCAGACGACCCCCGAACCAGACCGATCAATGCGGCCAGCGTACTTGAGGACAGTTAGGAAAAGACTAGTGTGATGTGAAATCACAAAAAAAGCGGAGGCTTCATTTCAGCGGCTCGTAGAATTTGTTGGGTCTCGGGCCGAGGGTGTTGGTGAGGGTGCCGAGGTTTTGGATGGAGGCGTCGATGCGGTCGCCGGCTTTGAGGTAGTTGCCGGTGCCGAGGCCGACGCCGGAGGGCGTGCCGGTCGTGATGACGTCACCGGGTTCGAGCGTCATGAGGTGACTCAGAAATGAGACAATCTGGGCGACCGGATGAATCATCTGTGCGGTGCTGGCTTTCTGGCGGACGTCCCCGTTGACGGTCAGCTCCATATCGAGGTTCTGCACGTCGTCGATCTCGTCGGCGGTCAGCAAGTACGGTCCCATCGGGCAAAAGCCGTCGGCCCACTTGCCGTTGAGCCAGTCGTAGAATTCGTCCCACGGGCGCTTGGCCCGGTTCTTGCTGAACGTGACCGTGCGGGCCGAGACGTCGTTGGCAATCGTGTACCCTGCGATCTTTTCAAGGGCTTTGTCGGGCGGGACATTCTTAGTCTCTTGACCGATGACGACGGCCAGTTCCAGTTCGTAGTCAATGGTCTCGCTGTAGGCCGGCCAGGGGATCTGCTCGCCGGGACCGATGACCGCCGTTCCCGGCATCAGGAACGGCCTGGGGACGGTCGTCAAACGCGGTGAATCCGACAGGCCAAGCTTGAGGCCAGCTTCCTTGATGTGCTCGACGTAATTACCCGCCAGCGCGAGGACCTTGCCCGGCCGGGGAATCGGCGCCAGCAGTTTGACCGAATCCAGCGGAATCATGTCACTCGCGGACTCCGCCATCCGGCCGAGTTTCGCCAGGCAATCTGAGCCTCTTTGAAGAGTTTCTTTGACGCTTTGCGGTGGATTCGCACTATCCCAGGCGGATGGAATGTCGATCAAGCCCTTGTCCGTCAGTATCCCGCATGAAACCGCATCTTCTTTTGAGTACGTGACTAATTTCATAGCTATTTCCCGTTGCGAAGATTCTGCAATTCCCACTCGTAAATGCTGGCCACTTTCGGAGTCGGCCGTGGAGCGGCACCGAGGGGCAGCGTCTGGTTGTCCTTAATGATCGCCGGTTTGCCCTTGCCCGAGACGAGCTTACCGTTGCCGCCATAGAGCTTGTTGCCGATGATTTCTATCCCGATGCAGTCCGGCGTCGCTAACGAGACCATCGGCGACTTGCCATCCTTGAGAACGAAGACGTTGTCCTCGATGATGTGGTCGAAGCTCGCGGTCTTTGCGAAAACGCCAGGACCGCCGCCCACGACGAAGCGGTTGTGGAGGATCAGCCAGTTCTCGTTCATGCCGCCCATCCAGAGACCGGCCCTCGGCGAGCTGACGTCGCAATTGTAAACGACGTTACGCGGGCCGTTCGGGCCGTGGGCCTTATCCTCCGGCGGGGAGGCCCACATTCCGTAGCCGTACCCACCGTTACCGCGGATGGACTCGATGACGCATTGTTCGATCAGGTTCTCGTGGGTCCAGCCGGAGTGCCATTGGCCGTCACTCTCGTGGAAGACGCTCTTGCGAATCACACATCCGCTGGCGGCCCATTGGAAAAGCGGGCCGTGCCTCAGCTTAAAGGTCTCGACGTTCTCCATCAGGCAGTCCCAGCAGCGGTCCCAGCCGGCGTATGCAGTGCCGCCGCCCCCTTTGAACCAGGCGTCGTCGAAGACGCAATCGCGAATCTCGCACCATTTGGCCGCCGAGCCGTAGACGGGAAAGCGTCCGCATTTTTTGACGGTGACGTCCTTGCCCCAGCAATTCCAGCCATAGTAGAACATCACGCTGCTGATCCAGAGGTTCTCCGTCTGTTCGAGGTAGAATCCTTCGACGCCGCAACGCCGGATGGCGTCGATCTTCTGGACATACGCGCCGTCGATGATAGGAAACTCGATCCGTAAGGGTTGATTGACGCTGACCGTCTTGCCCTGGATGCCGGTAACGACCAGCTCGTAGACACGGTAGAGGCCCCACTGGCAGGCGTTCTTGGTGAGCTTCTTCCAGCGGTCGGTCGCCGGGGCCTCGATCATGATGCAATCCCCGACAGCAAGCCCTCTGGTACTTTGTAACGTCAGCGTCATGTCACCACGCTTTCCATCTTCGGCCAAGATGAGCTTCCGGCCGACCGTGCCCTTGCCCGCAAATGTGATGGCGGCCCGCGAATCCGCGACCGGCTTTCTATCCTTGAACGTCGAATCGAGAACGATGGGAATCTCCCCCGTGAGTTTCGAGCCGTCTTTGTATTCAGCGATGCCCTTGAGCGTGTGCCGACCGTCGGGAACCTTGCCGATGGCGTTTCGCCCGGATCGGGCGAAGTTAAACGTATTGCCCGAATGTTGGCTTCGCGTCCAGGTGTCGATGACCGTATCGTCGATCATGATGGTCATCTTCGCCAGGCCTGAAGGTTTGGCGTGCATTTCGATCCGCGTGTCCGGCCCTACCCGGCTGCCCGCCGACGGACTGTAGAAGACCACGCGGTCATCGGGAACCGCATAGCGAAAGATTAGACGGGTCTTGTCGGGGCCTTGACCTCGAATCACGACGTTATTGTGACGGACGGTCACCGGGCGATCCAGATAGTACGTGCCCTTGCCGAGTAGCACCGCCCCGCTGCCTTTGTCACCCGCCGCCTGGCAAGCCTTTGCCAACGCCTGCGAATCGTCGATGTTGTCGTCGGGCTTGCCGCCGAAATCTGTGATAGACGTGACCGCTTTGATCTCCGGGATACCGCCCTGGACCCCGCACTTCGTCCAGTTTGGATAAACGATTCCATTCGGGCCGAGAACGTCGGCGGGTGTCATTCGATCCGTTTCGTTCGGTTTGATCTTGTACTGTTTGGCCCAAGGGATGGCGCCCCTCTGGCCGGCTTTCGCTCCGGCGGAGAGACTCAACGTGACTACAAGCAACAGGGTACAGCCCACAACAAATGTCGGTGATCGCATCGTCCTTCTACTCCAAGGAAATGAAAATCGTAAACCATTCCACGAGTGGTGTTAGTAGCAAAATCGTTTCGCCAAGTCAAGCGCAAACGAACCGGTGCAAGAGCGGCTCAGATAAGCCTTGACAATTGCCGTTCAGGACTTAGATACTGGCACTTCGAGCTTACAATTAATGGAGGCCAAGGCATATGAAACGAACGAGACGATCCATCACAGTTGTCCTCATCGCGTGCATTCTGTCCGGCGCGCCGGCCATCGTAGCGTCGGCGCAGATGGTCTTTCCAGGTGAGCAATGGCAAGAGGCGACGCCCGAATCACAGGGCGTGGACTCACGCAAGCTCGAAGCGGCGGTTTCGTATCTGAAGAGCCACTCCGGCTCCGACGGCGTCACCGAGCTTGTCATTATCCGGAACGGCTATATGATCTTCAAGGGTTCCAATATCGACAAGATGCACGGCGTCTGGTCCCTGACGAAGTCGTTCACAAGCACCGTGCTGGGCCTGCTCATCGACGACGGCAAGGCGACGCTCGATACCTTCGCAAAGGACTACGTTCCCTCTATGGCGACGGCGTATCCATACGTCATTCTATGTCAGTTTGCCACCATGTCGAGCGGCTACTATGCCGTCGGCGACGAACCCAGGGGCAGCTACAAGCACGGACCGAGCCTGACGCCGTTCGAGCCGTCCCCGACGCCTCTGTTCACGCCGCCCGGCTCGCGTTACGCTTACTGGGACTCGGCGATGAATCAATTTGCCAACGTCCTGACCCGCATCGCCGGTGAGCCGATAGAAGACTTGTTCAAGCAGAGGATCGCCGACCCCATCGGCATGGACCGCGCAAAGTGGGACTGGGGCGATTTCGGAAAGGTCGACGGCCTGGTCGTCAATGGGGGCGCCGGAAACAACAACAAACACGTGTTTATCTCCGCCCGTGAGTTGGCCCGGTTCGGCCACCTGTTTTTGAATCGAGGCAAGTGGAAAGACAAACAGCTCATCAGCGCCTGGTGGATCGATGAGGCCACGAGACCGCAAGTCCCTCCGTTGATCCCGTTGGAGAAGCTCAGCGCCGCGGACGGCCGGGGTGTGTACGGTTTTAATTGGTGGGTCAACGGAGTCAAGCGCGACGGCAAGCGAAAATGGCCGCGCGCGCCGGTCCGGACGTATGCCGCCAGCGGCTACAACAACAACGACATGTTCGTCATCCCGGAATGGAACATGGTCGTCGTCCGCCTCGGTCTCGACCAAAATGACGTCCCGATCACGGATGCGACCTACAGTACGTTCCTACAGAAGATCGGCGATGCAATTATACACGACTCCAAGACGGAGTACGGAAGACAGAGGACAGAAGGCGGAAGGCAGAGTAGCTCGATTCTTGAGAGGATCGGTGTCACGCGCGGTATCTGCGTGCTGCCCGGTGACGCTAAGGGTGCGCTTGCGATTGAGCTGGCCCGCGCGAGCGATCTGCTGATATACGTCCAGTTGCCGCAGGATCGAGACGTTGAGAAGGTCCGCCAGGCGGCCGATGCGGCGGGCCTGTACGGTACACGCATTTTCGTGGACAAAGGCCCATTGGACAGGCTGAACCTGGCCGACAACATTGCGGATGCTGTCGTTGTCCTGGGCGGGGCAAACCGTGTTTCCAAGTCGGAGGCTCTGCGCGTGCTGAGGCCGGGAGGCAAGGCATTGTTAGGCGGTGACGTTCTCGTCAAGCCCTTTCCCGCAGGCGCGGACGATTGGAGCCATCCGTATCACGGGCCGGACAACAATCCGCAGTCAGACGACCGTGTTGTTCGTGCGCCTTACCTGACCCAGTTTCTGGTGGAGCCTCGCTATGCGCCATTGCCCCAGGTGGC
>JARRQQ010000314.1:0-5543 GCA_037381725.1 Sedimentisphaerales bacterium | reverse complement strand
GGAGCTCTCCCTCTCCTCCGCAAGCACGGGCCGTTTAATTGCGCTGCGTGCGGCAGCGTTCGGTTCACTCACCAAAGTCAGCCTTTTGGCAAGATGCGACGAAACGAGACCAACGAATTACTTCGAACGTCGCGCCGCAGCGGAGACCTTCTCGGAACGTCGGCTCGATCTACTCTTCGGACGCCTTCCCGCTTTTATCTGGCGGGCTATGCGTTTTTGTTCCGTTTCTTGTCTGATTTTCTTCCAATCTTCCATTCTGCTCTGCGCTCCTTTTCATGGACTGAGTCGCATGTTTTCCCTCGTCCGCGAGGGCGATCAGGATACACCTGGTCCATAAACATCGGCTCATTGTCGGCCTCGCTTTAGCTGTATGGTGGAGCAGAAGCAAGAGGCCCGGCGCCGCAATAAGACCTCGTAAAGCACCAGTCAAATACCACTGACGAGCGTCAGACGCGAAATGAAAATGATTCCGTGCGGAAACGACTCTTTGGGGATGAAAAGCGGGTATATCAGACGACCATCAGCACGCTGCACAGCGCGCTCGGTACGCAAACACAGAAAAACGTCATCAGGACGACTAAACCTCCGTTTAGCCTCAGCTCCTGAGCACTTTCAGGGCGTCCCTGATCTTTGTCTTATCACCGCGCCGGAGTATCTGGCTTGCCGCCTTTTGCTTGCTCAGCCTCGTCAAAATCTCCGGCAACTCTTGCGGCAACCCATGACTATCCTGCCCCAGCGTCTGGAGCAACCATCGTCCGTATTCACCTACCTCGTTGGGGGGTAATATGATCGCCCCGACGGTGTCGTGCTCGTGGAGCAACTCTATTTTCCCCCCGGCATTGCCGAGATCGCTGGCTTCCAGCGTGTACCCATTGCGGAAGATGAAGGCTGGAAGGACGTCGAACCGCCGGCTGACTGATCTGCGCCTTGAGTCTTCAAGTCCGGTACTGTAATGGCTCATAACGAAAAAACCTTTCTAAACGACCGCCGGTCCCCGTGACCGGCTCACCCGGACCCCTCCTACCTGTCATTGCAGACAGCGCAAGAACCATCCCACAGTCCCTATCCTCCCTACTATATTTAGACGCTGTTTGGTCCAGAAATATTGTAAGAAATGCGTAAATTTCGGCTTTGTTCCGCCAGAATCTACAGAATCGAGGAATTCAGGCTCAAAATCCGCAGTGCGATATCCCGCTGATAAACAGGGGATTCCACTGTTCGCGTACCGCCTGGATGCTCGAAGACTTCCCTTTTGTTGATCTTGCCTGTCTTTGTGTCAAGCCATTCTGCGGAGTATTTACCAGCGGGCAGGTCCACCTGCAATTGCGCTTTGCCGCCCCCGTTAACGTAAATGGCGTAGGACTCTCCCTTCAGAACCAGAGCGTGGGCGGTAGCCTTACCCGGAACGCCGCCTTTGATGACCGAATTGTCCGGTCTCATCGCGATGAAGTCCAGGCCGTTTATGAAATCGCTGAGGATTCGCAACTGCCTGTGGAGGACTGGGCCGCCTCCGCCGGGAGCGTCGACTTTGCCCGTGCCGTCCTCGTGACCGACGGAAAACGAATAGTCGAGGTTGTCATATACCGCTCCGCCGGCAAGGATGAAGTCCCAGCCTTCGAGCCGGTAGGGCGTCGGCTTGCTGCCGGCAAAGCCGGTCTCGTCGTCGGCGATGACTCTGTTCAGACCATAGTTGTCCGTCACTGTTTTGGGCGGCTTGGCGTAGTGAAAGTTGAAGATCGAGACGAGGGGATTCGGATCGATTATCTTCTTATATTTGTTGGCGATATTCTGAGCGATCAGGTGCTTGCCGTCGAAACCGGCCTCGGCCTCGGTGATGGTCCGCGCGATATGCGCTTGCCATTCGAGCGTCACGCCGCCAAAGTACGCCTCGTTGCAGATCTCGTAATAGAGGTTATCGAAGTCCTTGAGCTCGTTGACAATCTTGCGCACCATCGCGTCCTGCGCGGCCAATAGCTTGGGGTGTTTGAGCGTATAGACCCTGGTCCGTTCCATCGCACCGATGCCATTGACGTTGTTGGCAGCGTTCATCGGGCTCAGTTTCCACATGTCGTCTTTGTACATGGGGCAGAACAGTACCAGCTCGACGACCACGCCGCGCCGGCCCGCCTCACGCACAAAGGCCCGCAGACGCTCAAAATAGGCCGGGTCCCACCGGGTCAGATCGAACTTATTGCCGCCGTTGGCATAACCCGGCGCGCCGCTGCGCGCCCAAGGGCAAATCAACTGTCCCTTCGCCGGAGCTAAGGTGTTGTTTTGAATCTTGAAGGCTCCGACCGGCTCGCAATAGGCACCGCTGAAGGTCCGCGTCAGGTTGAAACCCAGCGATTCGAGTGTTTTCAAATACTTCGCGTAGTCGAACGCCCCGTTGAGGACGGCCCCGTAGTGTTCGCCGGACGTGATCAAGATCGTCGGCTTGCCGCGCCATAGAAAATAGTGCGGGTTGTCAGGATGCAGTCGGATTGGTTGATGAGTTTCCTCACGCGACATGGATCCGGCGGCGTACACTGGCGTAAGCACCGTGACAAGCAACACTGCACGGATAAGCGCGGAGCGTGCTCTGTTAAGGTGACACTTGTTCATCATTGTTCTCTTCTACAAGCCATAGAGCGACTTGAGTTGCTCCTCGGTCGGTAGCTGCTGGTAGCGTTCACCCTTCGGACCGATATAGACGCCGTCTTTCTTCTTGAGTCTGACCGGCGTGGTGGACCCATTGCTATTGTGAATCTCCACCACGACTTGCTCGGAAGCTTTGCGTGCGCGCTCCCGTGCTTTGCACTGTCGATCGGTCTGACTGAGCAACTCCGCCACGCCGAACACAGCCGCTCCGACGGCGGCACCTTCACCATCCTCGTTTGACTGATGGCCTACGATTCCGCCGACGATGGCGCCTATAATGGCCTGTTGGAAGATAGGGTGAAGTTTCAAACCCCCGCAGTTGTTGCCGCTGTTTTGGCAACAGCAGCCGCCGAGGCCGGCTACCAATGCCACGATTAGCACGAGGGGCACTAACCTTTTCGTCTCATCTTTCATCTTTTTTCTCCCATGTGTTCATATCCGAAATCAACATAATTGTACATTTTTCTGCAGAGCAGTCAAGTCTCAGTAATAGACGGATGAAACGAAGATTCGTTACAACGGTTGCGGGAAAAATCACTGTGGTGGGCTGGATTGCGAGTGATAGGAGCCTGCCCTCGTGGGGCGGATGTTATTTCAGTCTGCCTTCAATGGCTTTGATTAGTCCGTCCGGGACTTCCACGCCCAACCGTCGGGCGATCTTGACGTGTTTGGAGGCCAGTTCGTACTTACCCAACTCGTAGTATCCCACGGCAAGGCCGTAATGCGCATCGCCAATGTCAGGGTCCAACTTCACCGCCTCCAGATAGGATGCCACGGCTCGGTCATAGTCCTTCTCCTTGGAGTAGACGGCGCCGAGATTAAAATGGGCCATCGTTTCGTCAGGCTTCACACGAACGGCTCGTTCATACTGCTCGACGGCCAATGGGTACTTGCCCTTATTGAAATAGGCATTACCCAGGTTTATCAGAGCCGCCACCATATCCGGCTGGGTCGTCAGAACCATCTTGTATTCCCAGATTTCCTCATCGACGCGCCCCAGCTTGTTGTAACAGGTGGCTAAACCGAAATGGGCTCCGGCCAAGTCCGGCTTGATTCTCAGCGCCTCCTTGTATTTGCTGATGGCCTGCTCGTAATCGCCCATTTGGCTGTGGACGTCCCCCAAGTGACTGAAACAATCCGCGTTCTTAGGCTCCAGATTGAGCGCCGTCTTCAGTTTTGCAATCGCTTGGCCGTACCTCTTCTGTTTAGTGTAGACCGTGGCGAGATTCTCATAAGCGTCCACAAGATTGGGGTCCAAATCAATGGCTCGCATATATTCATAGACGGCGTAGTTCAACGACTCCCGCTGCATATAGGCTACCCCAAGCTTGTTATGCGTCCGGGCATCGTAAGGATTGATATCGAGGGCGGCCTGGTATTGCCGAACGGCCTTGCCCAGGAGGTTGTTCTTCAAGTAGATGTTGCCCAGATTGGCTCTGGCTTCAGCCAAGGTCGGATTGATGGCGACCGCCCGTTCATAGGCCGATAGGGCGGCCTCGGCATTGCCGACGTCGCTGTAGCTGTTGCCCAGGTTGTTGAAAAAGCAGCCCAGAGTCTGAATCTTGGTGAGATTCTTCATGTAGAGATGGTTGTTGCCCTTCGGTACTTTGAACTTTTCGATGTAGTGCTCGTCGGTGGCCGTGCCGCCGTTGCTCGTCGTCTCGACGTTGAATCGGTGCCGTCCGTCGTCATATCGGACGAAGAAATGTCCCGGCACGACGACGCCGTACATCGGTAAACCGAGCCGCTCGGCGATGGATAGATAGAGAATCGACAGACTCAGGCAGTAGCCGCGCTTGGTATCCATGACGGTGTGTAGGAACAGGCTGTCCGGATTGGTCGCCTCGGCAATGGATTTGAAACCCTGCTCGTTAAACAAATAGTCGTTTATGACCGGAATCGCGTGGTAGTCGCTCCTGATCTTCCGGCGTCGGAGTCTTTCCCGAATCTCGAGAGCCATATCATCCAGCCGCGCCAGGTATCTTCGCCCATAGACCATGTCGCTCCAGTGCTCGGACACGATCAATGCAGCGGTAGCCAGATCGACATCCTCGTCCCGGAGCCGGAGGACCTGCTCGATGGATTTGGCGTACAAGCCCGACTTATAGGCGTTCGCCAGCGGCCCGACTTGCCGCGCGGAGAAGCACGTCGAGACCATCAACAGGCAAATTGTCACCGAAAAAGTCTTTTTCATCCGGTACACCTTGTATATACTTTATGTTTTGGCTGTGATTTGTTCAATGCTATTCTTTTGACATGGGAGAAATGTGATGCGTATCACGCTCCATACCATCCTGTTATTCGGCGTGCTGCTCGTCGGAGCCTGTCACCCGTCCGGCCCGAAGGCTGCCTCAAGTGAATCGGGGACCGCTCCGAGTGGGCCGGCCACCCCATCGGCACAAGGCCGTCCCCAAGCTGCGATCGAGGATGCCACGCCGACGCCGGCCGAGATAAGCCTCTTTGACGGTAAGACCCTAGGGCACTGGAAGATCACCGATTTCGGGGGACAAGGGAAGGTCTATGTCAAGGACGGAAGCCTTATCCTCGAAACGGGCAACGATATGACCGGCGTGACCTGGGACGGCCCGGTGGTTCGTATGAACTACGAAATCACCCTGGATGCCATGCGGATTTCGGGCAGTGACTTCTTCTGCGGCCTGACCTTTCCCGTGGACGCCAACCACTGCTCGCTGATCCTTGGCGGCTGGGGTGGCACGCTCTGCGGGCTGTCCAACATCGACTACTACGATGCAGCCAACAACGAGACGACGCAATTCATGTCCTTCGAGAATGGTCGATGGTACCAAGTCCGGCTGCGCGTAACTCCAGGCAGGATTCAGGCCTGTCTCGTCAATGATGAAGAACCGCTCGTCGATATGGACATCAAAGGCCGCAAGATCGACACC
>JARRQQ010000313.1:0-5548 GCA_037381725.1 Sedimentisphaerales bacterium | reverse complement strand
TGAATCTCGATTCGTTTCGGCGCCTCGTCCTTACCCGGCCGAAACCGATAGAAATCGAACAGGTGCCGAAAGACAATCGTCGAACCATCCCTCGAAATGCACGGAAAGACCGCCGAGTCGTCCTCGAATTTCGTCAATTGCTTTTCCTTACCCGTCTCAAGATCATGCGCCCACAGGTTAAAGACGCCATCCTGTTCACCGATATAGTAGAAGCCGGTACCCTCGGCATTCCACAACGGCCAGCACGATCCGGTTTCGCGAGCGAGCAGTTTCGTGTGCTCCTTTGTCTTAAAGTCATACATCCAAATTTGACTGGCGCGCGATCCGCGGTATCCCTTTCGCCACCACGTCATTCCCTCACGCGTGTAAAGAAGCCGCTTGCCGTCCGGCGACAAAACGCCGTCCTGACCATAGGCATCGAAAAGCAGTTCTTCGGCCTTGCGCTCGTTCCGACTGATCTTGAAGAAACGCTGAGAATCTCGCCAGAGGTAGTCTCGCCTGGCATTAACCAGCAGCGCATTGCCGGAAGGATACCATTGTTCGAGCGTATACCCGGCCGTGTGAAACGTCAGTTGCTCGGGCGCGCCGCCTTCGACGGGAACGACGTATATCTGGTCCCCGGCGCTACGGTCGCTCACAAACGCGATCTGTGAGCCATCGGGCGAAAAGGCTGGCTGGCTATCGCCGGCCGGATGTTGCGTGACCTGCCGGGCCACGCCGCCTTCACTCGGGACGATCCAGATATCTCCGCGCCACGCGAAGGCGAGCTTCGAGCCATCCGGCGAGAGAGCTGGATCGGAAGCCAGCCGGATCGACTCATATTCCGCTCCCCGGGCAACGCACGCCAACAGGCACATCCACACGAACACTATGACTTTTCCACTCTTCAAACCCGGACCACTTTCCATGTGCATGATTTTCTCTTCCCCAGCAATCCGTTGTCTTTCTTATTGCCCGCGAATCGCACGCAAGCAGGAATTCGCTTTGTGCTCGGTCTCCTCGAACTCGGTCTTCGGTACGCTGTCGTGCACGATGCCGCCGCCGGCGCGGATATACGCCACGTGGTCCCGGACCTGGAGGCTCCGTATGGTAATGCAACTGTCGAACTGGCCGTCCACAGTCAGATACATCACCGCCCCGCCGTAGTAGCCGCGTTTGGTCTTTTCTAAGCGGCGGATGATCTTCATTGCCTCGATTTTCGGCGCCCCGGTCAACGTGCCCATGTTCATGGTGGCCAAATACGCGCTCAAAGCATCGAGATCACGCGCAAGCTTACCACTCACGTTGCTTACCAGATGTTGCACCGACTCGTATTTCTCAACTGTCAACAATTCCGTGACCACCCGGCTGCCCGGCTCGGCCACCCGCGCAATATCGTTCCGGGCCAAATCAACTAGCATCATGTGCTCGGCCAACTCCTTGCGGTCAATCTTCAGCTCCGCCTCGTACCTGAAATCGATATCGGCGTCAATTTCACCCCCAACCCGGCCACGGGGCTTCGTCCCGGCAATCGGCCGGATTTCCACGGTACGCGTCTCGGTCCCGCTGACCCGCAGATTCAATTCGGGACTCGACCCCATCAGAATCGTATTGGGCGTGTTCAAATAGAACATATAGGGCGAGGGATTCAACACCCTCAGCCGCTTATAGACGTCGAGCGGCTCATCCGGACACGGCTCCATCTTCGTCCGGCTGGGCACAACCTGGAAAATGTCGCCGTCGAGGATGTGCCGCTTGGCGGTCTTGACTATCGCTTCGTACTCGGCTTGATTCGTATCGGTAGAAGCAGGCGGCAAGGGCCCAGTAAATCTCCTGCCCTTGGGTACGTCGAACCGCGCGAGATTCTCGTAATAATCGAAGCATTCCTGGGCCTCGGAGATCGCGGCCTGGGCGTCGCCATTCGTGATAATCACGTTCACGATGATGTATCCCTGGCCCTGGCCGTGGTCCATCAGGAAAATATTGTCTGCAAAGTAAAGCTCGTAATCCGGATTACCCAGAAGGTCCTCTTCGTTGGCGGGGAGCTTCTCGAACTGGTCGATGAAATCGTAGCTCAAGGCCCCGAGCAAGCCGCACGTCACGCGGAAAGGCTTGCTGGCTAATCTGAAGGCAAACGCCACCGCGCGCAGAACGTCCATCTGATTGGTGGTCTTAAGACGGGTCTGCTCATCGACCAGCCCCTCCGACGGCTTGATCTTTCCCGTAATCGCCTCCTCCCCGAATGTGATGGATTCACAAAAATCAAACCATGAATCCTCTTCAGCTAAGTACTTGATCATCCGTCGTCCGGTCTTGGTCAAGGCCTTGACGGTAAAATCGAGCCCGGTCCCCGTAAGATACAACGCCGGCTTAGCCGTGCCAAAGCTCAACTCGGTAAAGCCCTTCAAATGTTCCCGGGACTCGAAAAGGCAGCAGTTCTTGGTCCGGCCGTAGTCGCTCAGCCTGGCAAAGAAATCCACCGGGTCGGTCATATCGATTCTCTTGACAATCGGCACGACCTGCCCCGGCTGCGCATTCAATATGATCTGCTTATAATCTTCCATACTTGCCCCTATTATCGGAGGACGGACGACCGAGAACGGGGAACCAAGAACCAACTCGTCCATCGCCATCCACCATTTGCCTTCCGTCATCCGCTCTCCGTCATCTCTCTTCCGGCTTTTCTATTCCCAAACGGCCCAAAATACAATAAAAAAAGCAGCCTGCTTTTGGCAGGCTGCGTTCCAAGTCGATCCAACAAATTGTAATTAGCAAATGTCCGCTTGCCTGCCCGAATTTATCCAGCAGGCCACCACCAGTTAACAGTGTTGTAGCGGTCGATTTGCATCATAGTCCTTATATTATGCCAAGTCCGTCTCACCCTGTCAAGCGAAAAACCCAAAAAATTCAGTCAGTGAGATCACGGAGAGTATTGGGCAGTGGAGAAGCCAATACAGTTTTGCAATAAGTAAAGGACGCGACCGTATTGAGCAAATGGCCTAACAACAAGACAGATTCTCCGGAAATATCCTTTTAATTAGGTGGCCGCGTGGCTGCTCCGAAGAATATCCGTATGACGAAAGGAGAATCTCACGTGCACCCCAAGATGTTCCACCGGATAGACATGGACTTTACCCCGTTTCCGTGAACGTCAATAGTCGGCTGTCCTCAGTTCGGCCACTCGGGTAAGGGACGGCATACTTGTAGGCTGGAAAGACGGTGCAGAGCCAAGATCTTCTGGGAAATGTCCGATTAGCAACCTCATAGTTAAGGAGTAGACAAATGGCACGCACGTCTGTTGTGCAGGACGCCGTCGAAACGGACGGCGACAAGTATTCGGTTGTTCTGGAAAACGAACGCGTTCGAGTGCTCAGGTACCACGACAAACCTGGCGACAGAACGTCACAACACGCCCATCCGGACTACGTCTTGTACGCGGAGTCTTCATTCGAGCGGCGTCTCATATTTCCTGATGGCCGAACGCAGGAAGTTCAGGTTAAAGCAGGGAGCGTTGTCTGGATGAAAGGGCATATACACATTGGCGAAAACATAGGGGATACGAATACTGATGTAATCATTGTCGAGTTGAAGGAAGACAAGAACCGCCGCTAAGACTAAGGCAGGGTCTGTCAACCAATAATCTGGCAGACATTTGCCACTCAAGACATTCACCTATTTTCTGAAGACAGTGTATTCCGGGCGGCAGGTTTGGCCCTGCCGGTCCGCTCTTGGGAAGAACGGAACATTTGATTTGAATGACAAGACCAATGAACAGGCAAGTATTTAAATTGTGGCCGGCTTTCCCGGATTCTTCTATCCGGACGGTCTGACGCTCTATCTCGTGAGCTAGGTCGGCCACGGCAAACCGCTGCCGCAAACGCTGGTTACACTCGATTCGTCCAACCAACTACACTGCCCGTGTCGGTCGGAGCGGCACCAACCATTCGCATTTCAAAAAGTGCCCCCCAATCTCTTGCGACAATCGGCTATCCCCAGCATGGCTGAGACTCCTATGCACAATGCGCCCCCGCATTCGAGGACCGTGCGCAGCCATCGTGCCGGCGGTTCCAAGTTGAACAATGCGTAGACTTCATGGATACGCATGGCCCGCAAAACAACGAAGGCCACGAGTAGGACAATGCCGCAAAAAGCCAGCCAACGCCGCCGCCAGGCACGATGGGCCGCCCGCCAAACGGATACGAGCAAGAATACAACCGCCATCACAAAGCCCGCGACCAGTACGATCTCGACGGCGCGGCGTTTGGAGGACCATCCCTGTGCCTTCGCCATCTCCTTGCCGATCTCGTGCATTAGCCACTGAAAGTCCAATTGCCTGTTCGCACCCAGCACCAGCAGAGCAATCCCCAGAGTGATCCAGAACCCGCGATGCCCTTTGTCCGGCGCTGGATAATACGCATAGACCAGGCACAAGAGCGCAGCGGCCGCGAACGCAACCGTCGTCGCCCATCCCCAGAAGCTGGGATCCCCGATCCCCAGTTTCCACGCACCACACGTCAACGCGCCAAGTGTCCCCATGACCGTGCCGCACCCAAAGATGGCTACCCATTCCGTTCATTTCACGTCCCTCCACGCGCACCGTTTTACGTCATCAAGAACGAAAAGGCAAGCCGCGAAAACTGCAATGCCTGGATGGTGAGCGACCGTGCCTGCCGACCTTGAATTCACAATTCAAATGGTGACGCTGCGCCCATCCATGTTACAGCGGAAACGAAGGGCTGGACCCGAGTCTTCCTTTCGACACAAACGAAAAAATCTTGCCGCCGTGCTTAAGGTCAGCCAAGTCACTCCCTTGTCTGAAAACAACAGAGGCCCGTACCGTTGCTCGGCACAGGCCTCGAATTGACGTCAATCAATCGCAATACCTTACCCCATCGGCGGCTACTGCCCTGACCGATACAATGCGATATCATCAATGAACACTGTCCCTGAACCACCGGAGCCAGCGACGCCGGCTTTACTGCCTAACCCAATCGCAACCTTAGCCACGTTAGTCAGATCAATCCCTTGATCGGCAAAGTCCTGCAGAGGAATCTTCCACTGTGTCCAGAGATTCGCCCTTGCGGCGTCAGGATCGTCGTTGTCTACCACAGCCGGAGCACCCGCAGCATTGGAAATCGCCACATACAGCGGTTCGGTCGCATTGGTCGCATCGCCCATGATCCACAAGGACAGCTCTTCGGCACCCTCGGCCGTCCAGTCGCGCAATGCCGTCAAGGTCCGTGACGCCTCTGAATTCGTCACCCCACCCTCATTTGCATAGAGCAGCGGCATCGACTGAGAGCCGCTATGGACGATTCCCTGCTCGGCATACGGGGGCATCAAATAGCCGACTTGCGCACCATTGTCCGCGACGCCGAAACCATCGACCCAGGTCTGCCAGATAGCCTGATCGGCGGCATCGTCATCCGTATAACTCTCAAAATCATCAACGACAAGGAAATCAGCGCTCGTAAAACTCCAGACAAGGCCCTTCACGGCATCCGCGCCGTAAACTGCATCCACTCGCCAGTAATACTCCGTATCCCAGTCGAGCCGGCCGGGATCGTAG
>JARRQQ010000312.1:0-6245 GCA_037381725.1 Sedimentisphaerales bacterium | reverse complement strand
GGGGTTCGATACCGACGCGGCTTATTACAGGGTCCAGGGAAGGAACCCGGACGGAACGCCCAACCCGCGCTACGAAAGGCTCGTGGACGTGGACAACCTCATCGACTACATGCTCTGCACGTTCTACGTGGGCGATTGCGACGGGCCAGTCTCCAACTTTCTCGGCAACAGCAGGCCGAACAACTACTTTTGCATCTTCAACCGTGTCAATCCCGACGGCTTCAAGTTCTTCCGGCATGACGGCGAGCATACCCTCGGTGTACGGGATTGGTGCTACGACCGCACCGGGCCGTATTCGGCGGGCCAGCAATTCGCCCAATTCAATCCCCAGTGGCTTCACCAGCAGCTCGCTGCAAATTCGGAATATCGCGTCCGTTTCGGGGACCGCGCGCACAAGGTCCTGTTCAATAACGGCCTGCTCACCCCCGGCCAATCGACGGCCCGGCTGATGGAGCGCGCCGGGCAGATCGAAACCGCCATCATTGCCGAATCAGCTCGCTGGGGAGACTCGAAACGCTCCAGCCCCTTCACGCGAGACGACCATTGGCAACCTGAGATCGACCGGATTGTAAATGACTACGAAGGTTACGGCTTCCCATCCCGCACCCAGGTCCTTCTCGGCCAGCTTCGGGCCAAAGGCTGGTATCCGAACGTGGACGCGCCTGTCTTGCAACGACTGGAAGGAAGGTGAAACATTCGATGACTCGGCGTGGCTTTCGTGTACCGGCTCACCCGGCGGCGTCGGCTTCGAGAGCGCATCGGGCTACGAAGATCTTATCGGCCTCGATCTCAATCAGCAGATGTACGCCCGCAATGCCACGTGTTACATCCGCATCCCGTTCACCGTGGAAGATGATTCGAAAAAGCTCACCACCCTGACGCTGAAGGCCCGATATGATGATGGCTTTGTCGCTTATCTCAACGGTGTCGAGGTGGCCCGGCGAAACTTCAGTGGAACGCCAGCCTGGAAGTCCCGTGCCAGCACAAGCCACTCCGACTTGTTGGCCGTGCAATTCGAGAGCATCGACATCTCCGCTTCATTCAGCCTCCTACGCGAAGGCGGCAACGTACTGGCCATCCACGGCATGAACAGTTCCACCACCAACGGTGACTTTCTCATTTCGGTGGAGCTTGTCGCCGGCACAGTCCCCAGTGCAAGATTGTATACGGAGCCCATTACGCTCGATCACAGCACCGAGGTGAAGGCGAGAGCATGGGACGGCAACGCCTGGAGCGCGCTGAACGACGCGACGTATGCCGTCGGCCCGATTGCGGAGAGCCTCCGCATTAGCGAGATTATGTATCATCCTCTTAGTGGCGAGGGCATCCCGCCCTTGCGTCGCGAGGCCGTCTCGGCCTCGCCTTTGAAAGAACAAGGGCAAGATGCCCTCGCCACCGAAGAATTCATCGAACTGACGAACGTCGGAACGGAATCCATCAACTTGAACCTCGTCCGCTTCACAAACGGCATTGATTTCACCTTCCCCAACGTAGAGCTTGCTCCCGGCGAATACGTTGTCGCCGTCCAGGACCGCGATGCTTTCCAGGCCCGATACGGCTTAGACGTCTACGTGACGGGACAATACTCGGGCAGGTTGGACAACGCCGGCGAGAGAATCAGATTGGAAGATGCTCTCGGCCGGATGGTCTTGGACTTTAACTATAGCGACGTTTGGCGATCCCTAACGGATGGGGAGGGGTTTTCTCTCGCCCTCATTGACCCGGCCAATCCCGACGTGAACACTTGGGGTGAGAAAGATGCCTGGCGCCCCAGCGCTCATCTCGGCGGCTCGCCGGGCTGGGACGACAGCGGCATCCTGCCCGTTCCCGGAAGCGTGGTTATTAACGAAGTACTGGCTCATTCACATGCTGAAGACGCCGACTGGATCGAGTTGTACAACGCCGCCGGACACGCGATTGACGTGGGTGGCTGGTTCCTCAGCGACAGCGGCGACAATCCTTTCAAGTACGAGATCGCCCCTGGCACAACGATTGACGCAGGCGGATACCTCGTGTTTCGAGAGGATACGCACTTCGGCAATAGGAACAATCCGGGTTGCCGCGAGCCGTTCGCGCTGAGCGAAAATGGCGAGACGTTGTACCTTAGCTCGGCGCGAAATGGTGCCCTGACGGGCTATCGTGAGGCCGAAGACTTCGGCGCTTCCATCACCGACGTCTCGTTCGGGCGTTACTACAAACCCGACACGGGCAACACCAATTTCGTCGCGATGGAATATATCACGCCGGGGTTTACAAATACCTATCCGAAAATCGGGCCTGTGATCATCAGCGAGATCATGTACAATCCCGACTGGCCCGACGGCGGTCCCTATACCAACGACCAATACGAATACATCGAGCTGCGCAATATCAGCATCGAGCCGGTGACGTTATACAACCCCAACACGTCCGAGCCGTGGAAATTCACAAGCGGCATAGACTTCGCCTTCCCCACCGATCCGCCCGCGACAATCCCGGCCGGCGGATGCCTTTTAGTGGCCAGGCACTCGCAGGCGTTCCTCTTGCGATATCCGGGCGTGCCGGTTGAAACAGTTCTGGGTTCTTACGACGGTCAGTTGAGCAACGCAGGCGAGAACATCGAGTTGAGTATGCCGGGCGACGTCGATGCCGCCGGCGTGCGTCACTACATTCGCGTAGACAGAGTCAATTACAGCGACGGCTCGCATCCGCAAGACTGTCCCGGCCAGGTGGACCTGTGGCCCGTCGAGGCAGACGGCTTCGGTTTGTCACTTACGCGAAGAATCCTCGCCGACTACGGCAATGACGCCGACAATTGGATTGCCGGCGTCCCTTCGCCCGGCGAATAAATCCTGGTACATCGTCGACACATCTGGTATAAATCTCATCGAATGCCGGGTTGCACACGTCGTTGTAGCTTGTACGAGGCAAAGTGGCAAAAGCTGAAAGACGGAACATGGAAGACGCAGCAGATAAATCGCAAATCCCAAATCCCAAATCGAAAATCGCCTGGTGGCGGTCCATTGGTCCCGCCCTGATCACGGCCTGTGTAGTCTTCGGGCCGGGAAGCCTGCTCATCAGCTCCAACGTGGGGGCCAAGTACGGGTTCGATCTGCTCTGGCTGCTGGCTCTGACCGGAGTGCTGATGGGCACGTATATGACCACTGCCGCTCGCATAGGTGTCGTAGGCGGCGCGACACCCTGCACGCTGGTGGCCCGGCGTCTGGGCCGGCCGGCGGCGGCCATCATCGGCATCAATCTGTGTCTGATTTGTACGGCCTTTCAGTTCTCCAACAACCTCGCGGTCGTAGCGGCCGCACGCGCCTTAATACCCAAGGTCCCGCCGATCATCGTCCTGGCCATCCTGAACGGGCTGATCATCGTATTCCTTTTCTCCGCCAAGCAAGTCTATGGGCGGCTCGAGAGAGTCATGAAAGTGATGGTCGGCGTCATTCTTGTCAGCTTTCTGATCAATATTATTCTCGCCTCACCGAGCCTCGTGGCCATTCTCAAGGGCCTGATTCCCGGTATTCCCGCGGGAGTCACGTTGGGCATTCCGCACAAGGTGGGCGGCAAGATCGAGGACCCGCTTCTGCTGGTCGCCTCGCTCTTGGGAACCACGTTCTCGGTGGCCGCGGCATTCTACCAGGGCAACCTCGTCCGCGAAAAGGGCTGGACGATCAAGGAATACCGCAACGGCATCGGTGATTCGATTGCCGGCGTGGCGGTGCTCACAGGGGTCAGCGCGGTCATTATGATCACGACAGCCACCGTCATTCCCGGCCAGGAAGCCCAGGACATCGGCGTTCTCGCCCGCTCGCTCCAGCCGCTGTTGCGCACGACGGCCTACACGATCTTCTGCGTCGGCCTTTTTGCCGTGGCCATGAATCCGTTTCTCATCAACGCCATGATCGGAGGCAGCATCCTGGCCGACGGCCTCGGCAAGCCCGCCCGGCTGAGCGACCGCTCGTCGCGGGTATTCACCGTCGTAGTGCTCCTGATCGGGATGATCGTGGCTGTGCTGGCCCTTCGGACGGGACAGAGGCCTGTCAACCTGATCATCTTCGGTCAGGCCCTGACGGTGATCGGTAATCCGCTCATGGCCGCGACGATACTCTGGCTGGCAAACCGCAAGGACATCATGGGCGAACGACGAAACACGTTGTGGCTCAATATCCTTGGCGGTATCGGTTTCCTCGTGGTCCTGTTCATGGCCGTCAGAGTTCTGATCTCTGTCATTCTCAAGCTAACCTGAACCTCGCACGGTACGGGAAGGAACCGCACATGAAAGACATAGCCAACCTGGACGAGCACGGCCTTGAACAAATACTGAGCGAGCCTTCCGAGGCTGTCTCACAGGCTCTGGTCGGCCTGACCGGCGACGTTGTCGTTCTCGGCGCCGGCGGAAAAATGGGGCCGACGCTGGCGATGATGCTCCAGAGAGCATCGGCGAACAAGAACATTTATGCCGTCTCCCGATTCAGTGACAAAGCTATCAAGGAACGGATCGAAAAGGCTCAGGTGCAAACCTTTGAAGCCGATCTGCTTGATGAATCGGCTTACGCCAAATTGCCCAAGGCGGAGAACGTATTCTTCCTGGTCGGCATGAAATTCGGCGCCACCGGCAACCAGCCGCTGACATGGGCGATGAATGCTTATGTGCCGGCCCTGGTCGCCCGTCATTACAAGGATTCGCGAATTGTCGCACTATCGACCGGCAACGTTTACCCCCTCGTCAAAATGGCCAACGGCGGGGCCACTGAGCAGACATCGCCCGACCCCATAGGCGAATACGCGCAGTCGTGTCTAGCCCGAGAGCGGATGTTCGAGTACTTTTCGCAACTCTACGGGACGCCCGTGACGCTTATCAGGCTCAACTACGCGAACGAGCCGCGATACGGCATCATCGTCGATCTAGCGCTGAAAGTCCTACACGACGAGCCTATCGACGTGACGATGGGCGCCGTGAACCTTATCTGGCAGAGGGACGCCAATGACTACATCATCCGTGCGATGAGACTCGCGGATTCTCCGCCAGCCGTGCTGAACGTGACCGGGCCTGATACGATTCCTGTTCGACGCCTTGCCGAGCAGATCGCGACGGTTCTCGAAAAGACGCCAACATTCGTCTCGCAGGAGGCCGAAACCGCCCTGCTCTCGGATGCATCGCATTGCGCCAGCGTCCTTGGGCCACCCCAAACCTTCCCTGATCAGATGGTCACGATGATCGCCCAATGGGTCGCTTCCGGCAAGAAGACCTTGAACAAACCCACGAAGTATCAGATGCGCGACGGCAAGTTCTAAGGAGGGACAAACGTGGACACGCATATTCTCAAGAAACTGCGTTCGGGTTGTGTCATCCCCGCTCATCCGCTGGCCCTACAACGGGACAACGAGATGGACGAGCGTTGCCAGAGGGCCTTGACGCGGTATTACCTGGCTGCCGGGGCGGGCGGTCTAGCCGTGGGCGTGCACACAACGCAATTCGCCATTCACGATCCGAAGGTCGGCCTGTATCACCCAGTGCTGGAGCTCGCCATCGAGACGGCCCGGCAATCCGTTGCGTCCGACGACTGCGATGAGCCGATCATGATCGCCGGTCTCGTCGGCGCGACAAAGCAAGCGATGGAAGAAGCCAAGTTGGCCCGGGAACTCGGCTACCACCTCGGCCTGCTGTCTCTGTCGGCCCTGAGAGGCAAGTCCGTCGGCGAGCTGATCGAGCACTGTCGGAGCGTCGCTGAGGTGATACCGATTATGGGTTTCTACTTACAGCAGACGATAAGCGGCATGATGCTGCCGGCCGAATTCTGGCGGCAACTCGTGGCGATACCGAACGTGCTTGCCATAAAGATCGCTCCATTCAATAGATACCAGACCCTCGACGTGCTGGAAGCGGTTGCGTATTCGGGGCGCGCCGAGGAAATCGCCTTGTACACGGGCAACGACGACAACATCATTGTCGATCTGCTCACCGAACACCATTTCACGCTCGAAGGCCGCCAAGTAGTCATTCGGGTCGTCGGGGGACTGCTCGGACAGTGGGCCTGCTGGACGAAGAAGGCGGTCGAGCATCTTTCGTGCATCCGGGAGATTCGCGCGGCTGGGACGGACCTGCCCGCAAACCTGCTTACCCTGGCGAGCCAGATGACGTTGGCCAACAAGGCGATTTTCGACGCCGACAATCAGTTTGCCGGCTGCATTCCCGGTATATCGTACGTTCTGAAGGGTCAGGGTCTCGTCCGGGAGGTCCGGACGCTTGAGCTGGG
>JARRQQ010000311.1:0-5581 GCA_037381725.1 Sedimentisphaerales bacterium | reverse complement strand
CTTTGACTAATGTGATCGGGCCCTTGCTGACCACGTTTTCCATCTCTTGGAACTCCACACATCCTCTATGGATCGAGCCGGTATGAGTGGATTGGGTCGGCTTCAAATCCCGACCTTTCACCGGGACGGGTTCGGTTACAATGCTCGCAACAAATACCAGAAGCACCAGAGTTATACGACCCATAATTAGCTACCTCCCTTCACAGCAGAGATGGTGTTCCCCCAATCGGCCATGACCGACTTGCATCAGAGTTGTTCAAATTACGACACTTAGGCTTCATCCTCACAATACTGATAAGTGCCAGCAGAGCCTGAGACTCATTGAAATACTCTTGTGCACCCCAAATTTCTCAATAGCCCAATTTCAGCTCGCTGTCAACACTATTCCGGTGGAATAAGATAATCCTCTTCCAAAAACTGAGTAAGCCCGTCGAAGAGCAGCTTCTTCCTGCTCGCTTGGCGCACCGCCACCGACGGACACTATTAGGAATGCAAGCAGCATGCCGCCCGGTCAGACCTCCACAGCGAAAGTGGGCCTTCGACTCTTCCACGCCCCGCCTGTGAAGTCGGGGACTTTTACGGGCGTGCTGCCGGAAGCAATAGACTGTTCCGAAAGCGGGCCGACCACACTCATGATCACCGAGTCGTAGACGTCGATGGGGGTTTGCGTCCGGTTTCGGACCGCCTTGATGAACTGCTGAATTTCGAGAAAGTCCGTGCCGCCGTGTCCGCCTTGGGCGCCCTTCTTCCACCATGAGTGCTCGTATTTCTCCTGATACGGATCGAACGACTCCCACTGATGGTATTCGGGGCTTTTGTCGAGGACGTAAACCGCATTCCTTTGCTCGTTGTAGAGGCCGCGCGTGCCCTGGATCAGCCACCGATTATCGTAGGGACGAGGCAACTGCATGTCATAATTGTCCACAATAGACTTGCCCATCTTCGTCCGTATGACGGTGGTGACAATATCCCCCTGGGCATATTTTCGCTTGGCTCCCGGATGGTTCTTGCCGAATTTACGCTCGAACATATCATTGATGCCGAAGCAGTTCGTCGCCGTGGACGTCAGATAATCGAAACAATCCCCACAATTGATATCCATCCAGCTCAGCACGGGGCCGAGCTGGTGCGTGGGATACTGGTCCCGATTGTGCTCGACAAGGTACTTCGCCGGCCAGCGGTCCGCTCCCGTCTTGCCATCAAAGAACCAATGGTCCATGCAATCGTGCGAATGAGCACAGTGGCACTGCACGATCTCGCCAAACAGACCTTGCCGAATCATGTTCAGAACAGCTAAGTTATCCCGGCGAAAGCTCCAATTCTCCAACATCATGCACGGCACGCGGGTTTGTTCGTAGGTCTTCACCAGGTCCCAGCACTCATCAAGAGTGTAGGCGGCGGGCACTTCTACGGCCGCGTACTTACCCGCCTTCATCGCGTAGACGGCCATCGGAGTGTGCCATTCCCAGTAGGTCGCAATAATGACCGCGTCGAGATCGTCGCGATCCATGAGTTTCTTATACGTATGCTCGTCCTGCACGTAGGCGGCGGGTCTGGATTGGCCGGCCTTGACGACCCGATCCTGTCCGGCGGCGACCCTGTCTGCGAACAAATCGCACAAGGCTCGAATCTCAACGCCCTCCATGAGGAGCAGATTGCCCAAGAGGCTGGTTCCACGTCCGCCCATCCCGACCATGCCGATGCGAACGGTTCGTGAGCCCCTGGGTCCTGCGGCTCTCGACTTCGCCCCGACGCCTGCCAGAGCAAGGCCGATCGTTCCGCCCACACTCGATTTGATGAAATCTCTACGATTCTTACGACTCATCTTCGTTCTCCTTCTAAACCTGTCCGTCCTCGAACCCCGTACAAGATACGGCATGCAACGAGCCATTGCAAGCTGTGGATACTTCTCTATAATAGTCTCCACTGTCGTAACGTTGTGACCATCCGCGGTGAATGTTAGGAGATCAAATCATGCGACTTCGAACCTTAGCGATTCTAACCGGTGTAACGCTTCTCAGTGCCGGTCCCACGGCCCAAAGCCGACAGTCCAGTCCACCGGGTCAGCCGGGCGATGAGATGATCCACGCGTATCTGACGCGCCAGGCCGGGCAAATCCACCAACAGTTCATGGAAGGCGTCAAATCCGTGGAAGACTGGAAGAAGCTTCGCCCCAACTATATGAAAGAGTATTTCTACATGCTGGGTCTGGACCCGATGCCCGAGAAGGCGGCACTCAAGGCAACGGTCACCGGAACGCTCGAACGTGATGGCTACAACGTGGACATGCTGTACTATCAGAGCATGCCAAGGCTTTACGTTACCGCCAATCTCTATCGCCCGAAGAACGTTCCAGCGGGCCGGCGTCTACCCGCCATACTGTATGTCTGCGGACATTCCAACCGCGGCCGAAACGGCAACAAAACCGCCTATCAGTCGCACGGGATATGGTTCGCTCGGCATGGTTACATCTGCCTGACTCTCGATACGCTTCAACTCGGCGAGATCGCCGCCATTCACCACGGGACGTACCGCGAAGGACGCTGGTGGTGGCACTCGCGGGGATACACCTCCGCCGGCGTAGAATGTCTCAACGGCATCCGGGGGATTGACTACCTCCAGAGCCGGTCGGACGTCGACCCGGAGCGGATCGCCGTCACGGGAATCAGCGGCGGCGGAGCGGCGACCTTCTGGATCGCGGCGGCCGACGAGCGGGCCAAAGTCGCCGTGCCGGTTAGCGGTATGTCCGACCTAGTGTCCTACGTGCGCGACCACGTCGTCAACGAGCACTGTGATTGCATGTTTCTGTACAACACGTTCGAGTGGCCGTGGACGCGCATCGCCGCGCTGATTGCGCCGCGACCGCTTCTTTTTGTCAACAGCGACCAGGATGGCCTCTTTCCGATGGACGGCAATGAGCGCATCATCAACCGGCTCGAGCGTCTCTACAGCCTGTACGGAGCGGGCGACTTCGTGGACAGCCTCGTCAGCATCGGGGGACACGCCTACCGGAAGGACATCCGCCAGGCGGCCTACCGCTTCATCAATACGTATTTGAAAGACGATCCGAGAGTCGTGGAGGACAGCGAGGTCGATCTGGTGACAGGTACGGGCAACAATCGCGTGCATCCTATCGACCCCGAAAGGCTCCGCGTATTTCCAAAGGACTCCGACATTCCCAAAGACGAGTTGAATACGACGATTGACCAGCATTTCGTGCCGATGGCGCACGTGAAGCCGCCTCGGAAGGGTCAATACGAAAACTGGAAAGCCGGCATCGTGGCGGAGCTTCGCCGGGTCGTATGCCGATGTTTTCCGGAGAGGATTCCACCCGCCAAGCTGATCAAGGTAGCGAAAGAAGGTGACATGCGGCTCGAATCGGAGTTCGGCATTGAAGTCCGGCTGCAGCGCGCCGCGCCGGAACCTGCCGGCAATCCCAAACGCATTCTGATGGTCGTACAAGCAGCGAGCGACGAGCCACAAGCGACGAGCCGCGAACCCGGTGACCGGGTGTACGTATGCAGCCCGCGGGGCGTCGGCCCGACCCGGTGGACTCGCAGGAATCCGCCCAACTACGTCGCACGTGCCCATGCTTTGTTGGGACGCACGGCAGATACCGGGCGTGTGTGGGACGTCATCGCCGCCGCTCGCTATCTTCACGACAAATACGGTGGCGGTGTCCCGGTCTACGTCTCCGGCGACGGCGCCGCGGGCGTCCTGGCCGCCTACGCGGCACTGTGGGAGCCGGAGATTGCGGGCGTCATAGCGAGCAATCCGCCCTTGACTCACATGGACAATGAAGCGCCTCAGTTTCTCAACGTCCTGAGAGTATGCGACATTCCGGACGTGCTGGGTATGCTCGCCCCGCGCACGTTGACCGTTTCCGGCGTCCCCAGCGACGCACTCAAAAAAGTCGCCGAGATCTACGCTGCCGCCGGAGCCAGTGAGAGTTTCAACGTTCAATAAACAGTAGGGGCAGGCCCCCTGTGCCTGCCCTGGACGGCCACAGGGGACTGGGCCCGCCCCTACGGCACTTCGATAGATATGACCGTTTTAAGCCCCATCGACTGGTGTGTTTGTATCGCCTATCTCACGCTGGTCTTTGGCCTGGCGCTCAAGAGCGCCAAAGGGCAGCAGAACAACGAGGACTATTTCGTCGGCGGTCGGAGCATGAACTGGACCGTGGTCGGAATCTCGATGTTCGCCACGAGCTTCAGCTCCATCTCCTTCCTGGGCCTGCCCCAGCGCGGGGCGTATCAGGATTTCAGCTTCTTTCTGACGATTCTCTTTATCCCATTCGTCATCACGCCCATTTTGTGGTGGGTATTCGTGCCGATGTTTGTCCGGCTGAAAGTCAGCAGTGGCTATGAATATCTGGGCCGGCGCTTCGGCTGGCCCGCCCAGCAGATCGGTTCGGCCCTCTATTGCGTGTACGCCCTCGGCTGGATGGGAACCATGCTCTACGCGATAGCTCTGACTCTGCAAACCGTCATGGGGCTAAGCGAGACACAGTATTTCTTCGTCCTCTTCGGTATCGGGGCCTTCGCTACCGTTTACACTGTCCTGGGCGGATTGAAAGCCGTTATCTGGACTGACGTCCTCCAGGCGGTCGTACTCGGCGGAGCCGTCGTTGCCGTCATGCTCCTGGCCGTAGGTAAGATCGATGGAGGCTGGCCGGCTTTTTGGGCGATTGCAAGCGAACACAATAAATTTCAAATGTTCCATCTGAATCCCAAGCTCCTGGCGGCGGAGAACTTCACGGGAAAGAACACCGTGTTTACCGCGGCGGCTTTCGGCCTGTTCATGTACCTGCCCGGCTACGCCGTTTCTCAAAACATGATCCAGCGTTACGTCTGCGCCGGGACGCTCGCCAGGGGACGGGGCGTTGTGGTTCTCAGTGCCGCGATCAACGCGGGACTTGGCTTGCTTTTCTTGCTGGTTGGCACGGCATTGTTCGCCTTCTACAACCAGTCAGGAGGACCCGGTTTGCCCCAGGCCGGCGTCGAACTGGCCAAAGAGGACCAAATTCTGCCCCATTTTGTCTCCACGCAACTACCCGGAATCGGCCTGGTGGGACTTATCTTAGCCGGGCTGTTCGCGGCGGCCATGAGCACCATCGACAGCGGGATCAACGGCGTCAGCTCCGTCCTCGTCTACGATTGGCTGAGCGGCAAGGAACTCCCACTAAGAGCGAGCCGGGCCTTGACCGGCGGACTGGGCGTACTGGTCATCGTCGCGGCGTTGCTCGTTCCCGTCCTCGGCGATACGGTCATCGGAATCATTACGGCCATTGCGGGCACTTCACTCGGCATGTTGCTTGCCATCTATCTCCTGGGCATGTTGATGCGGCGTGCGAATTTAGCCGGAGTGCTGATCGGGCTTGCGGCCGGGCTTATGTGCCTTCTCGTCGTTTGGGTCTTCACGGATATTCCCACGTGGTGGTTCGGTGCGTTTACGATTGTACCAACCTTCGTGGTAGGAGCTATCGCCAGTTATTTCTTTGGGCCGCCGCCCGAATCCGCGCTGAAAAACACTTTGCTATTAAGAGCAAGGAGTAAGTGAATCACATGAAAGTGACACG
>JARRQQ010000310.1:0-5602 GCA_037381725.1 Sedimentisphaerales bacterium | reverse complement strand
GGTCTGCCAAGGCCGGAGCAAGCGGATCGGGGCGTGTGGCGACCTGGGCTATTGGATACGGTCCGGCATTGATCCCATCGAGGCGGCGAATACCTTGAAGGACCGCCTGATCACCGTGCAGATGCATGATCTGAACGAGCTTGGCCCGGAAGGTCATGACGTGCCTTGGGGAACCGGCGTCGGCAAGACGGCCGAGTTCGTCAGGGAAATCCACCGCCTGGGCATCAAGCCCACAATGTTCGGCCTTGAGTATTCTTACAACTGGATCGAGTCAATGCCGGAGATCGCGCAGTGCATCGAGTTTTTCAACAAGATGAGCATTCAATTGGCGAAGTGAGGTGGGTCGTGAGGCGAACGGAGAATTCGGAAAGGCCGAACATACGGGGAATTACCCGACGGCAATTTTTGGGGCGCGCAGCGGCGTTCACAGGAGTAGCTTCTACGTCGTGGATCATCCCCGCTCTGGCGAAAGGTGCGAATGTGAACGTTTCGCCGAGCGAGCGGATCACCGTAGGTCTGATCGGCAAAGGGCTCATGGGCAGCGGTCATTTGAACCGTCTGGTCGGCGACCGGGGCGTTCAGGTTCTGGCCGTGTGCGACGTAGATCGCTCGCGACGCGAGGATGGTAAGAAGCGCGTGGAGCAAACTTACGCCGCCGGCCGCTCAAGCGGCGTCTATCACGGTTGCGAGCCTTACAACGACTTTCGTAACCTGCTGGCGCGAGATGACATCGACGCTGTGGTGATCGTGACGCCGGACCATTGGCACACGCCAATCGCCATCGAGGCGGCCAAAGCCGGCAAGGACGTCTATTGCGAGAAGCCAATATCTATCACGGTTCGCCAGGGACGCCGGCTGGTCGAAACCGTGCAGAGATACGGCCGAGTCTTCCAAACAGGAACACAGTACCGCTCCATCCCAACCATCCGACAGGTTTGCTCATTCGTGCGGGCCGGCGGGCTTGGCAAGGTCAAATCCGTTTTCACGTTGTGGAGCAGCCTGGCCGTCGCCTTCGGAGCCGCCCGCTTCAAACCGTACGCTCACCTGATCGATATCGAGCGAACCCGGCGTTCATACACGCCGTTGGACTTTGCCCTGCCGGCCGAACCCGCACCGGACGGCCTGGACTGGGATATGTGGGTAGGCCCGGGTCTGTGGCATCCCTACAACCCCATGTATCATACGAATCCAAGCCCCGGTGTCGTGCCTTGGGCGTTCAGCGAAGATTTCGGCACCGCCTCAGTGACGTGGCACCATTCCCATAGTGCGGACGTGATCCAGTACGCCTTGGGCGTCGAGAATAGCGGGCCGATAGAGCTTATCCACCCTGACAGCGGCGAGTTCCCGACGCTGACCTGTAGGTACGCCAACGGGACGCTTCTTCACATGGTTGACAATTGGGGCGTGGTCAGGAACGTCTACAGGGCGGTCCCTTCGACGGCCCGGCTGGCGGGCAATTTCGGAGGCGTGTTCGTCGGGGAACGCGGCTGGGTCACGTCGATGACGACCGGCGGGCCTATCGAAGCCGGCCCCGAAACGGTCTTCGACCAAATGAAGCTGACAACGCGACAGGTCAATCCCGGCGAGAACAACCATCACGCCAACTGGTTCGATTGCATCCGGACACGCCGCAAACCGAGCTGCCACGAGGAGCTTGGCCAGCGCTCGGCCTCGCTCGGGCACCTAATCATCATCGCGTACAAGCTGCAGAGGTCTTTGAAATGGAACCCGGCGAAAGAAGAGTTCATCGGCGACGAGACAGCCAACCGGTTGCTCTCGCGCGCGATGCGCTGCCCGTGGCGCATCTGATGCACGGTTCCATACGAATAGCCAATGGTCAATTGCCAATGGTCAATTGCGAAGGGACTGCCAGCGTCACGGATATGTTCTCAGGTTCTGCGTCGCAATCCACGGTGTAGCTGTCCCCGGCGTCTACCCATTTCTCCAGTTTCTTGATTTGCCCGTTGACGCGATATTCATGCACGACCTTGACCTCGTCCTGGCCGGCTTTCTTGGACGTCAGGTGAAGACACGCGCGGATTGTATTCAAACCTGTATTGGCGGTGTATTTGACGTAAACAACCTCAGCGGGCTTCGTGAGGACAACGTCTCCATCCCAGTTGTACCGCCAATGATTCACCCACGTGGGCACGTGTGAGCGGTAGATTTCCTGGAAACCTTCGGGCCGGCCGATAGCATAGGCAATACGGTTGTCGGTGTTCCGCGCCTGTTCGCCCTGATCCGTACGGAAGGTCCCACCAACTGTAAGCCACGATATCCTCGCTTGAGGCGGAGCCGCCAAACATACGATGACTTCGCCACGTATCCGACACGTGTGGCGCTTAGGGTCGTAATGCGCGGGCATCTGGAGCACGTATCTGGTCAGGTCATTCGGGTCGGCCGTGTTGGGATTGACGAGCATGGCGGTCGTCTGCCGGCCATAACGGTCGCCCGATTCACAACGGAAGGTCGTCCGGCCTTTCCTTAGAGTTGGCAGGCTGATCGGGGCAACCTGAACCCACGTCCGGATGTTCAGTGACGTGATCGCGGTCGATCCCGCAAGACCCGCTGTCTTGAGCTTGAGAAGGTAGCCATAGGTTCCCCCGGCGATAGACGTCAAGTCAATGATTGCCGGACGATCAGAGCCAACTCCTCCAAAAGCCTTCCACGACAGACCGTGGTCCGGAGAGACCAGAACCTTAATCGGGAGCTTTCCCTTGAGCGTTACCACAGACGCCTCCCCGTCATCTTCCGAATCATCGAGATCGTTGATCTTCGGCACGATAATGTACGGCGTGAAGACCTCGAAGGTCACTTCAGCGTCACCATCACGAATGATCTCCAAGCCGTCGCGTCCCGGCCGCAAGTTCTTCACGTCGAAATAGCCGTCCTCAAAATCGCTGTATGCGTTCGTAAGCGTCGGGCTATACTCATACAATCCGTTGCCGTGATTCCATCGCGTAAAGTCGCGGTGATTCGGTTTCGGGCCTCGCGGCGGTTGTTCGATTAGCTCCCTGATCCACTTCGTTTGAGCATAGCGAGCCAGATGGTGCCATCGCTCGCCCTGGGGCTGCCAGAAACGGGTAAACGACTCACCCCGCCGGAGATAGAAATCCATCGTATGGCCCATCTCGAACCAGCGATAGTAGTAGTTAACGCGACTGTCCCTGTAGATGTCGAAGACCTTGGCCTTGTCGGGCTCGTTCGGGAAGAACGGCTCAATAGAAACAGCCGGATCGACCCAGAGACTCCGATCGCGCTTCGCTTCGGCCAGACTCGCAACCACGCCATCCGGGCGTAACAACAACCCGCGGACATCGATATCGAGATAGTGCCAGCTATCGTCATACCAGACTTCGGTTGCGCAGTGGTTCCAGGCTTCGAGGCCGAACGCGCGACCTTGTGAAAAGCCAACGCCGTGGAATATGCCGTCCAGGACCGGCCCGAAGATGCCACAGTAGGCCATGTTGTAGGTGTTGAGTATCTTGAGCGGGTCGCGCACCGTCGCGTACTCGTCGAACGGGTCCGGCCCTTCGAGAATCTCATTGAAATGGTACAAGCCCGTCTCGTAGTCGCAGAGGTATTTCCAGATGGCCACCGCAAGGTCGTTTCCGGTTTTGTCCTTCCATGTATGAAACTGCCTGAAACGGGCAAGGTCCGTCGTGTCGGCGACGCGGTCGCTGGTCAGCCGGATGCAAACCACCCGGGCAAGAGACTGCCCGGGCGCGAGCAGGCCGACAAGAACGCACGCTGATACAACCAAAATCAAGCCAGGCATTCGGCACGTGTTCATTAGTCTGCCTCCTCAGCCGCGTAAAAGGTGGTGGCGGACCTTGAAGGCGCGTCGTAGACGATGGAATCATTCTCCAAGGTGAATTGGCCCACGTGCTCGTAGCGATCATTCCCATCAGTGGTGCGAAAAGCATCAAACCTCTGGCTTCGTGTCCCGGTGATCTTGAGGGCTACTTGCTTACCCTGCTTGCCGATATTGACCAGCACGAGCACATCGGGATTCTTGGTGCCATTTCGGGAAAATCCAATCACCGCGATTTCCGAATCCATCGCCATTGTCCTGACGACAGCCATGCCGGGTTGTCCCGCGCGGCAGACCTGTTTGTAATAATAATAGCCGCGAGTGACCTCATACGTGCCGTCTTCAGAAACCCTGATGGCGGTTCCTGGATTAGGATCGCCTCCCACCCATTTGGCCGGGCGCTGAATACAGGCCCACGGTATAATGCCGTTGACCTTGGCGCTGTAGATGTTGCCGTGCATTTCCTCGAGGTTCGTCGCGTCCATCTTGCTCCAACTCGTTGATGTCACCCAAGCGTGCAGCTCGGGACGTTTGACGCGGAGAACGTCGATGCCGACGCTTCTGTGCTCGCCGAACCATCTACCGTACGTTCCGTTGTAGAACCCATGCGACGTGACAAGGCCAAGACTCTTCAGAGCGAGTGGGTCGTCCGCAATCGCGTCGGCGTAGCCCCAGGCGCTGAAGCGATACCAGTTCGAGCACTCGCCCGGCGTAAGCCCGACGTTCCGCAAGCCCGCGTTGTCGAGCATCGGCCGCATGAATTTCAGGAAGTCGACCACTTGCTCAGGCGGCCAGAACATATTGTAGTCGTGGCCGTGACCGATGTTGCCCGATTTCCCGTCGGCGGGCCAGCGCATCCAGTCCTCGCCCTCGTTGTGCAAAGAAACGTACTCCACGGGAATACCCTCTTGCTCCCGGAGGTACCGGACCCAGTCGATCATATAGCTGGCGAGGTCTCGCTTGCGTTTCGGGTCCAGGTCCCGGCCGCGCAGGAATTTCTGTTTCGTAGCCCAAGGCGGCGGGCCGTAGAGCGTCGTGATGATCGTCAAATCATCGCCGCGTGCACGCGTCTTGCGAAGGCCCTCGCGGACGAAGTATCGCATCCACTTCGTGCTCGTTTTGTGATCGAACGGGCCGCCTGGCTCCGCCTCATGCCACGGATCGCAGAACATCTTGACCAGCCCGGGTTTCAAGCCGTCGTTGCCGAAGATCAGATCGACAATCTCTTGCCGCTCTCGCTCGCTGAGCAGGCTAAAGCCTCCGTACTCCTGGGGATCCGCATCATAGTCGGTCGTCTGAGCTACCTCGACATAGTTGACGCCGAATCCGTCCCAGCCGCGCAGCTCCCTGGAGAAATCGACCGCCGCCCGCACCGCCCTGAAATTGTTCTGCTGGGCGAGACAGACGTGACATGCGCAAAGCGTCGTCAGAACCAGCACGGCCGGGATACCTCGTTTCATCTCTGTAGACTCCTTCTCAGCATTCCTTGACACCTCATGGCCTGTATAGCCGGACATCGTCGATGTACATCGTTCCCGAACCGCCGGGTCCGGCTACGCCGGCCTTCGTTCCCAGACCGATGGCGATCTTGTCCACGTTGGTCAGGTCGATGCCCTTGTCGGCGAAAGCCTGCAGCGGAATCACCCACTGTGTCCAGGAGCGAGCCTGTGCGGCATTCGCGTCATCTTGCGCCACGATGGCTGGCGAGCCGGTGGCATTAGCCACCGAGACATACAACGGTTCAGCCGCATTAGCCGAACTGCCCCGGAACCATAGCGACAGCTCCCC
>JARRQQ010000309.1:0-8449 GCA_037381725.1 Sedimentisphaerales bacterium | reverse complement strand
GTCCGGAACACGGGCCGGGTCTTGACTCTACCCGAGCTGGGGATCACCCTCCCCGGCCCGACAAAGGAGAATCCGGCCCGCGTGTTCTTAACATGCCTGATCGTACATCGCCGGAATCATTTCGGCGGCCTCAACAACCCCCGTGGCTGGCGTACGCTTTACTTTGAGGCTCAGCCTGTCGAATTACCCGCTCTTGAAAACCGGCCCATTCGCCGATACTATCATTGGGACAGAAGAAGATTTTGATGTCGAGGGATTTGGCCTATGATGTACGAAAACATTTTGCAGACCATTGGAAATACGCCGCTGGTGAAGATCAATTGTCTGAACCCGAATCCCAACGTGATGATTTGCGCCAAGATCGAAGGCACGAATCCGACGGGCAGCATAAAAGATAGAATAGCGTTGAAGATGATCGAGCAGGCGGAAGCGGACGGCTCGCTGGTCAAGGGCAAGACGATCATCGAGCCTACGTCCGGCAACACAGGTATCGGCCTGGCCATGATCGGATCGGTCAAGGGCTACAATGTGGAGATCGTGATGAGCGAAGCCGTGTCGATCGAGAGAAGAAAGATGATTCAATCGTTCGGCGCTATGGTGACTCTGACGGAAGCCCATCTCGGAACCGACGGCGCCATCGTCAAGGCCCGAGAGCTTGTTGCCGCCCATCCCGACAAGTATTTCATGCCGGACCAGTTCTCCAACCAATACAACAAGATCGCGCACTACAAGACCACCGCCGAAGAGATATGGAAACAAACGAACGGCAAGCTGGACTACTTCGTCTCATCACTGGGCACTTCCGGAACAATCATGGGCGTTGGCAGGGCGCTCAAAGAGAACAATCCCAAGATCAAGATCGTCGAGGCCCATCCCGTCAAGGGCCACTATATCCAGGGACTCAAGAACATGGAAGAGGCGATCGTGCCATCGATCTACGATCCTTCGCAAATTGACGAGACGATCATGGTCGAGACGGAAGTGGCATTCGAGATGACCCGGCAAATCGTGGATAAAGAAGGCATTTTCGTCGGGATGAGCAGCGGGGCCGCCATGTACGCCGCACTGGAAGTCGCTAAGAAAGTCAAGTCGGGGCGCATTGTCGTCATCTTCCCCGACCGCGGAGAAAAATATCTCAGCACGGACCTCTTTCACGCAAAATAGAATGTCTATCGAACCGGACTAAATAGGAGAACCTTGAAGATCAAGCAGCTACCTGTGGATACTTTAACGGTTCTCGGACAAGGGTGCGAGTTCCTTGAGCTCCTCGAACCAGTTGGTTACGACATGCAGCTCCCTCACTTTCGAGTCGTCGTACTCAGGCAGTAAAACCAAAAATTTCTGGCCATCGGGCGCGGCGTCATAGGACAGGCCGCCAACCTGGCCATAGGGTCCTTCAAAGAGCACTTTCGGTGTGCTCGCAACAAATTCGGGCTCGGTTGAGATGGAAACGACCATCCATTTGTTTTTATTACGATAGAACAGCTCATCACCGCCACGCGACCAGATAGGTTCCTCGCCGAATTCCCTTGAAATCGGGATGATCCGATCCATCGCAGGATACGGGCGGACGTAGATCTGAAAGGTACCGCCGCCTTGATTCGAGCTATAGGCAAGCCACCGGCCATCCGGAGAGAATGACGGGCCCCATTCGATGAACTCGGTTTCGAGAATGACTTTTGGTTTACCGAGATCTTCCATCGACAAAAGGTAAAGATCAAGGCTGGTTCCAGGACGGTCTCCCTTCCCGTGCAATGCTAACCACTTGCCGTCCGGTGACCACGACCATGGCGAGCCGCCTGAGCAGGCAAGTCGTTCCGCCTCGCCGCTGCCGTCCGCGGAAGCCCAATAAAGACCTTGCAGCCCTTGCGTCTGTTCAGATTGGTGCGTAAATAGAATGCGTCGTCCATCCGGTGTCCAAATGGGGCGAGAATTATTGCCTTCTTCGGCGAGCCGGATTTCCCTTTCCTGAGTGATATCATAAACATAAATGTTGAGTTCGGTTTCTGCAGCTGTGATCGCTAATCGCTTTCCGTTCGGCGAGAGCTTGAGCGATCCATAATTTCGGGCAGGCATGGCCAGCGGTTTTTCGTGGCCTTCTCGATCCACCCAGGTCGGGATCGTTTTGCGTATGTCACCTCCTGGAACGTACACGAGCATGCCTTCGTCTGAAAAAGCGAATTGGGCCGTATGCGTCACGGAGTTGAGTTGGATCCCTTCGAGAACCGGCACTGGGCGTCCAGTCAGCTCACGTGTTGTCAGGCTGAAAGGGACGGCCTCAATCGCTCCGGCTCGAGCGTACACGAGGTATCCTGTTGGTATGTAGCGCGCGTAGTAGCCGTCCGGGATTAGCATCTTGCTCTTCCGGTTTTCCAATGAAAAGATCGAAACACCCGCTGCTGAAGATATTAAAACTTCTTTGCATCCTGGAAGGATCTGCGGATAGTTGCCTTTAACAAGTTCAGATTCGGTTCCCAGAGGCTCTGGATCGCCGCCGGTGGACGGCACACGGGCCAATCCGACGCCTTCAATGAAAAAGTAGATCATACCGTCGATACCCCAGCTTCCACCGCTTAGTTCTGCTTTAGAGCAGATGGTGACAGGCTCGCCTCCTAAGAGCGAGACGACTCTGAGGTATCCTTCGTCGTCAAAGAATCCCACTGATTCACCATCGGGTGAGAAAAAGGGCGCTACGGCCTTATTTGTTCCCGGGACAGGCTTGCTTGTAAACTGACCGATCCGGCGCTCGAACAACTCGACCGTCTGGCCAATGCGTGCTATATAGACCAGACGCGATCCATCGGGGGATAATGAAAACGCGGGCCTGCGATTGCCGAAGGTGCTGCTCTGGAAGAAAAGCACCTGATCCACAGGCAACGTAATGGAAAACTTGCGGACTTGTCCTGAACGTGTTCCGGTAGAAGGGTGGGTAGCGGAACCGCGGAAAAAGAGTACGGCGGCAATCAATACGATTGTCAAACCCGCGAGAGTGCAAGCAATCCCGACGCGCCACAAAATTCGTCGGGATCGACCGCCCAATGGTTCGGCGATAACCGAATCGTCCTGGGGCACATTGAGCGTTTCGTCAAGTTCGATGACCGCGTCGCCCATGTGCTGGAGCCGTCGGCTCAGGTCTTTTGTCAGGCAGCGCCGCAGAAGTACGCGAATATTTTTTGGTGTTGTCGGGGGAAGCAAGTCCCAATCCGGCTCGCGCTCGATGATGCGCGCTAATGTGTCCGTGGCCGTCTCGCCCTCGAAGGGCAGACGACCAGTTAACATCTCATACAAGACGCTCCCAAAGGACCAGATATCCGCCCGACGATCTGCCGATTTTCCGCGAGCCTGCTCGGGGCTCATATAGGCCGGCGTGCCCACGACGCGGCCGGGTTTGGTCACGCGATTTTGCGGATCGGCGCCGGCAAGCGGCGCCGCCTTGGCCAGACCAAAGTCCAGCACCTTGACCTTTCCCTCCGGCGTGATTTTGATGTTGCTCGGCTTGAGGTCGCGGTGGATCGCGCCGTTCTCGTGCGCCGCCGCTACCGCCTCGGCAATCTTCAAAGCCACCGAGAGCGCCTCCGGGATTTTCATCGGCCCGATGGCGAGACGTTCGGCGAGTGTTTGGCCGGGCACGTATTCCAGGATCAGATAATCAACTCGGTCTCCCTGTTCGATGATATCGTGAATAGCGCCGATGTTAGGATGACTCAGCGAGGCCAAAAGGCGCGCTTCCCTTCGAAACCGAGCCTGGGCCGACGTGTCTTTCAGCAGATGGGCCGGCATCGCCTTGACCGCCACGACGCGGTTGAGCCGGCTGTCGTAGCCTTTATAAACTACGCCCATTCCCCCGCGTCCGATGATCTCCGTGATCTTGAAAGCCCCGATCTTTTGGCCGACGAGGTCGGCTTCCTCTGCGAATTCACGGAACTCGCTGGCATCCGTCTCTCGCAGGGAATCAAATAACGAACCCACTTTTTGACAAGCGTGAAGCTTCTGTTTGATTTGCCTTTCGAGACCGGGATACTGTTTGACAAACTCATCGAGGTTGGGCTTCTCGCCTTGAAAGCCGAGTGCCAGAAATTCTTGCACGGCTTCGTCCAGCCTCTTATCCTGATTGTCGGCGTCTTGCTTTCCCATCAGGTTTTCTCTAATAGGTTCGTCACGGCCACAATCGCCCGCGAGAGCAGCATGGCGACAGCCGCGGGGGTTTTATTCAGCTTCTCAGCAATCTCTTTGAAAGTGAATCCCTCGATCTTGGCCAATACGATCACATCGCGATATTCGGGCTTGAGCTGATCCATGGCCTTTTCCAGTCTATCAAGATCCTCACGCAGCGACAAGACGACACTCGGCGTCGTCGTGGCTACCGGTACGTTCGCTTCACGGGCGGGCCGGTCGGCGCGGACCGTCACGCGATCGAGTGGGACCTGTTTGCGAATATCTCGCTTGGCGGCGTGGGCCTTATCCATGTTATCGCGAATCGTATTCTCGACGATCCGGGAGAGCCATCGCAAAAAATCACCTTCATCGGAATACCTGAATTGGTCAATGTCTAAGACCGCCTCGACGAGGGCTTCCTGAACCAGGTCCATCGATTCGAGGTGGGAGCGAAGCTCGGGACCCATGCGAAAACGAACGATCCGCCGAACCCGCTCGGTATAGACGCCGCACAACTGATCCAGGGCGGAAGTATCGCCATCCTGTGCCTGCGCGACGAGCTCCTGCGTTCGTTGTAGGGTCCTAAGGTTCACGGTTAACTCCAACTTGGACAAAGCCTTAGTGACATTATATGACATTTTTTAAAGATTTTTTCAAATTTCGCGTTAAATCCGGCGTTTTTTTCCCGCTGTCAAAGATGGAACAGGAAAAACAAACCGTAGCGGCTGATTGTCAGCCGCGTCAGAAAAGCTCGAAAATAGAGGCAAAAAACCGCCCTTTAAGGGCAAAAAGGAAGGTGTAACATGAGGCAGTGGAATAGCAAAAAAATGAGATTAGTCGTCATCGGTGTTGTAGCTGTAATTTTGCTTTACGCAGGTCAGTCGGCGATCGCGGACTTCGTTATCCTTGATCCCAGGCCGGTTGAGGAGGCCATCAACAGACTAGGTACTCATGACGTACAGGGGTGCAGCTTTCTCCATAACGGGCTAAAACTGTACTTCTCGTCCAAACTGCCTGGGAACATTGAAGGCTCAGACAAAAGAGAAATCTGGGTTGTTGAGCGCGAATCGCTGGATTCCCCCTGGGGTGAGGCCGTTAACCTGGGGCCAAACATCAATGGACCGGAAGGGGCGGAACAGTATCCCACCATTTCGCCGGACGATCTGGAACTCTATTTCTGGCGGGAGGGTGGATGGCAGTCAACGCGTTCTTCGACGGATGAGCCGTGGGGCCCCGCTACCCCGTACACAGGTTTTTATCCTGATGACTTCTCACCCGATGGCCTCACGAAGTACTAGTCCTTACTGCATCTGGATGTCCGTTCGGGCTACCACGGAAGATGAATGGGGCCCGGCGGTAGAGCTTGGTCCGGCCGTCAATGGTTACGGGTGGGTAATTGAGCCCGAAATATCGCCAAATGGCTCGACCCTATACTTCGATTCAGGCGCTCGTGCAGGACTTTCAGAGCGCTTCTGGCAAGTCTCCATCAAGCCTATGGTGGATTTCGCAGGAGACGGCATGGTAGATCTCGACGACCTGGTTTGCATGATTGAGTATTGGGACACGGATAATTCGTTCTACGACATCGGCCCGATGGCCTGGGGCGATGGTGTAGTGGATAATACCGATCTGGAGGTACTGATGAGTTATTATGGACAGGCTGTAAACTACACCGCTGTGAATGTGATCGATGTCAAGCCTCCGCATAATCCACAGCCAGCGGATGGCTGGAGAATCGAAGTTGAGAAGGCCCTGCCGCTTAGCTGGACGCCCGGAGACACTGTTACTGTACACGATCTGTATCTCGGCACGGAACGAGCCGCCGTTGAGAATGCTAACATAACCGACACCAGTGGTGTCTATCGAGGGGAGCAGACCGGCAACAGCTACATGCCCCCGGAAGGTGTGCAAGCCGGTCAAACTTACTACTGGCGACTCGATGAAATCAGATCCGAAGACATTATCAAAAAAGGTGAAATCTGGAGCTTCACCGTGATCGACGGTCTTATTGTGGATAACTTCGAGAGCTACAACGATGAGGTTGACTATACGACTTTTGAAGGTACGACCATCTTTAACACCTGGATCGACGCCTACTTCGTCTGGAACAACGGTGGGATTGTAGGCTATATAACTGCACCCTTTGCAGAAACGCAGATCGTTCATGCCGGTAATCAAGCCATGCCTTTCTTCTACGACAACGACGGTACGCTTTTCGAAGGTGAGGACGATGAGGTAACCGGTGTGCCCTATTACTCGGAGACCCAACGCACATGGGATGAGCCCCAGGATTGGACCAGAAGGGGCGTCGAAGTCCTGACGCTGTGGCTCTACGGCGAACCGGATAATTCGGCCGATCCGTTCTATGTTGGCCTGGAAGATAGTGCGGGCAACCGCAGAGACGTCACTCACCCCAATCCGGCGGCGCTGACCGTCAATGATTGGCGGCAATGGCGTATTCCCCTGGCCAATTTCACGGACGTCGATCCGACAGCGATAAAGATCATGTACATCGGCACAGGCGATCCGGCCGGCAACCAACCGGGAGGTTCGGGCCTGGTGCGCATCGATGACATTGAGCTAAGCCTGCCATAAATGCAAACGCAGCGAAATGACTTGAGTAGTGACGAAAAAAGAAAGGAAGGTTTCTTATGTTTTGGCTGACTGGCAACAGAATGAAATTAATCGTCGTTGGAATTTTGGCCGCGATGGTTTTTGGCGGTGGGAGTGCCAAGGCGGATTTTACCTTCGGGACGCCGAAAAATCTGGGTCCGACGGTAAACAGTAATACGGGTGATTATAGCCCTGACATTTCTGTGGACGGCTTGGAACTTTACTTTGACTCTCGTCGGGAGAGTGATACCAAGGACGTCGATATATGGGTTGTTAAGCGGGAAACGATAAACGATGAATGGAGTAAACCTGAAAATCTCGGCGAGTTTATCAATAGCGACGAAGAGGATTCTCATCCGAATCTTTCTTCTGATGGTCTAACGTTGTATTTCAGTTCGTTTAGTCCTGAAGGTATGGGCGGTGGAGATCTATGGATGACGACCCGCGCGACACGAAACGATCCGTGGGGTCCGGCGGTGAATCTTGGCCCAACGCTCAACAACACAGAGCATCAGACGGCCCCAAGCATTTCAGCCGATGAGTTGGAACTTTATTTCAGTTATTATGATCCGGACTTGCCCGAGGATGATCCTGCTCAAGGATTCTATGTAACAAGACGCGAGTCGAAGGATGCCCCGTGGGGAGAGCCGATCAATCTCGGGCCGGTGATCAACAGTTGGCCTTGCCGTTGGGAAATCGAGATCTCCAGTGACGGCCTTCTGTTAATGTGGGCCGACTACTGGGATTGTGAGCCCCGGCCGGGTGGACATGGTGAAACGGATATATGTTATAGCCGACGTGCAACCAAGGATAGCGAATGGGGAGAGCCTGTTAACCTTGGAGCGTGTATTAATACAACTTCCTCTGAGGCGGGTCCGTCAATCTCGCCGGACGGTTCTATGTTGTATTTCCAATCGAACCATTGTGGAGGACAGGCTATGGATATTTGGCAGGCACCCATCCTTCCCGTCGTTGACTTCGATGACGATGGAAGTGTAGGGATAAGCGATCTTCTTATGCTTGTTGAGGCCTGGGAGACGGACGATCCGAAGTGTGATATCGGCCCGATGCCCTGGGGTGACGGTGTGGTCGATGCAGCCGATTTAGATGTCCTAATGAATCATTGGGGCCTAGATCCAGATACTGGATCAAAGCCCATTGAACTTGTTGCTCACTGGGCTCTTGACGAAATTGAGGGGATGAAAGCTTACGATAGCGCCGGCACTTGCGATGCGAATCTCGTGGGCGATCCCGTTTGGCAGCCGGGAGGAGGAATGGTCGGCGGCGCTCTCGAGTTGGATGGGATTGGTGATTACGTCAGTACGCCCTATATTGTTCCGCGTACGGCTGAGGCATTTAGCCTCTTCGCTTGGGTCAAGGGCGGCGCTCGCAACCAGGTCATTGCCTCCGAAACCGGCATGTATGGGTATTTCCTGTTGCAGGCCGATTTCAAAGCGGGAAATCTTATGACGTCACTATATGGGGGTTTTGATGGCGATTACCTCTTCTCCGAGACGCCCATTATTGATGGGCAGTGGCATCACGTGGGCTTGGTCTGGGACGGTTATCCTGCAAATAGGATTCTATACGTCGATGGTGTTGAGGTGGCCCGCAACACAGCGGGAGGCTGTTCAACTGGCGGTAGTATCGGCGGACGCGGCATATACATTGGCGCCTCCTG